>JAHDEN010000295.1 GCA_020628815.1 Chloroflexota bacterium
GGTTGGAAACGTTGATTTGGTCTTCCATCACTGTTTCAAACTGAAAACTGGTGGGGATGTTGGTTTTGAGTTCCGCATCCTCGTCAACAATCTCAGCCTGAAGCTGGTAAGGGCCTGCCAACAGCTCATCCCGGGGTGAGATGGGGACTTTGCCCGCGATAAATCGGCCGTTGAGTTGGGTGCCGTTTTTGCTCTCGAGATCTTCGATCCACAGCGCACGTCCGTCGTGTGTCAGCTGCGCATGTTGTCCCGAGATCATCGGGTGGGCCAGCACGACGGCGTTTTTGCCTTTTGATCGGCCGAGGGTGAGCGGCAGTTCAGTTACGATTTGCTGGTGATGGTTGGTCTGCAAATCGGTGAGGGTGAGTTTGATTGTTTTGTTCATAATAATTCCGGTAGGGGCGAGATGCGCCCGAAAAAACTTTCGCTAAAAATCTATTGACTGGTGAATCTCGCCCGGCGGCATTTGAAAATTTTCTTTGGGCAACTTTGTTTTCACGCCCGGGAGAGATCCCTTATTTGAGCTCAAACATGATTTGTTGCCTCAGACGGTATCTCTCCCCTACCACATCGCTATGCTAGGCGAAACTCTCGCGTTACCGCATCGGTTGTAAATTGACCGCACCAATGGCACAGGGTGGCATCATGGTCTAAGTCACGCTGACACTCAGGGTTGCCGCACTTAATTTGGGCAAAGATGGTTATTTCCAAAGCGCCAATGTGCAGTTGATCCCCATTTTCGACAGGGGCACGCTCAATCTCTATTCCGTTGAGCCATGTTCCGTTTTTGCTGTTCAAGTCTGTTACGACGATGCCACGTTCGCCCATATCGAGCCGTGCATGGGTGCGTGACACACCGCCAACACGATCTTCTGGTCGCAAGTGACAGTCGGCCGAGCGGCCGATTAGCACGGGTAAGTGCTGGACCAATTCGCCTCGATCATTTGCGTCAAATACGTTTTGCCAACTGATTTTGATAACAGACATCGGTTTCTCCTATTGATGCGTAAAACGTGTTACGTGATGCGTGATCTACGTCCTACGTCATACGTTCTACGCATCACATTCTTTGTTTATAACTATGAAGAAAGTTTAAACGAGAGGCATGAAGAGCGTTTTTAGCAGTGATTTAGATTTGATTTAGGCTCGTGTAAATTTCTTTTCATCTATTTCTTTCAAAGCCCCCGTTGTTTTTAGAGGACTTTTGAAACAATTTAAGCTTAATCGGCCGAATAGTTTAAAATATTTCTCCTTTGGCACATTTGAAAGATAAACCATTGAAAAGACAGGAGTATCATGGAAGAATTAAAACCAATAGCAAGGCTAGACAAAATTGATTTAGACGTTTTGAAAGCGGTTCAAGAAAATTGCCGCATCAGTAATAGTGAACTCGCTCGCCGCATAAACTTGTCTCAACCCGCAACCCATACCCGCTTAAAACGGCTTGAAAAGATGGGGGTGATTCGCAAGCATGTTTCATTGCTTGATCGTGATCAATTAGGGCTTGATCTTGTTTGCTTTTTCTATGTTCGTCTAAATGTCCATTCAGAAGAGGCTCTCGTTCGATTTGAAAAAGCGATCCAAGAAATGGAACCGATATTGGAATGCCATTATTTGACCGGACAGTTTGATTACTCGCTCAAGGCGGTGTTTCGCTCTCGAAAAGAGCTGGAGCAATTTGAGCGGCGGAATCTGACCCCGCTACCCGATGTGGTTCAAATTATGACCAGCGTGGTGTTAACTGAAGTCAAATCAACAACCGTCTTGCCTTTGCCTAAATCAACACAGAAAAATTGAGCATGAGGTTAATATGTCAAATCATCAAATAGCAAAAGGAACCCAGTGTATTTGGGGTGGAGAAGAGGAATATCTTATTCAAGGTGCAACCCAGGTGCCTGTCGTGCATAGTGTGGGCTTTGGTTATAAAGATGTGGATGAGTGGCAACAAGTTGCTCTTGGCCAAAAGCCGGGTCATATCTACGGCCGAAATACAAACCCAACAGTAGACGCATTTGAAGAAAAAACTCGCTTGTTAGAAGGTGGGGAAGCGGCCACCAGTGCTTCAACAGGCATGGGAATTATCAGTAGCACCCTTTTTGCTTTGCTAACGCCGGGGAAGCGGGTTGTTTCTGTCAAAGACACATATGGAGGGACCAATGTTATTTTTACCGAGTTTTTGACCCGTTTTAACATTGATGTGACCTTATGCGACACAACCGATCATGAACAGATCGAGGCTGAAATTAGCAAGGGGTGCGATCTTGTTTATCTAGAGAGCCCAACCAATCCAACGACTAAAGTGGTCAACATTGCACTGTTGGCAAACGCCGCCCACGAGGTAGGGGCAACTGTTGTGGTTGACAATACATTTGCGACCCCGATCAATCAGAACCCATTGGCTTTAGGGGCGGATCTAGTTTTGCATAGTGCAACCAAGTTTCTGGGTGGCCATGCAGATGCGCTTGGGGGTGTTATTTGCGGCCGTAAAGATTTGATCGATCAAATTTATCATTATCGAGAAATCAACGGGGCGACGTTACATCCCATGGCGGCCTATTTGCTTTTGCGGGGCATGAAGACGCTTGAGCTACGCATTCGCCAGCAAAACGACAATGCGATGAAGGTTGCCACCTTTTTAGAAGGGCATCCGGCCGTGGGGCGCGTTTTTTACCCTGGCTTGTCATCACACAGTGGTCACGATATTGCTAGCGAACAGATGCACGGCTATGGAGGAATGCTAAGCTTTATGCTTAAAGAGGACAGCTTTGATGCGGTTCGCCGATTTGTTCCTCGCATGAACTATGCGCACGCGGCCGCCAATCTTGGTGCGGTTGAAACCACCATTGGGCCGCCAGCGACAACGAGCCATGTGGAGTGTACGCCCGAGCAACGGGCCGCAATGGGAATTCCAGAAGGGCTGATTCGCTATTCAACCGGAATTGAGAATGTGAGTGACTTGATTGGAGATTTAGAGCAGGCTCTCTCAATCTTCAGCTAACCCCATCACCGGTCAGCATTCTGGTAATCTCCTTTTTTCAGGGCCACCAAATTTTAAGGCTACGAACATTTGTGCTAAGATAGCAAATAGATTTCAACCCATTTACCGAAGGTGCGTTTGCTAAAAGCGCAGGACAGATTCCAATGCAACAAAATGTGAAAGCTAAATTTGAATCGTACCCAGAAAATGTTCGTGCCCACTTACTTGATCTGCGGCAACTCATTATGGCCGTGGCCGCAGACGAGAACTTGGGTGATGTGGAAGAATCGCTCAAGTGGGGGCAACCCAGCTATAGGACCAAAGACGGTAGCCCGTTAAGGATCGACTGGAAACCGAAAGTACCGGAAGAATATGCGATGTATTTCAATTGCAGCACCCGCTTGGTTGATACTTTTAGAGAGCTTCATCGAGACGAGCTTCAATTTCAGGAGAATCGAGAAATCACCTTTAATTTGGGAGAAAACCTGCCTGAGCAGGCGGTGAGGCAGTGTATTTCGATTGCACTGAAATATCACAAAGTCAAACACCTGCCGCTGTTAGGCGCTTAAATTTTGGGAGGATTAATTTGTCCACATTTGTTTTAGTTCCGGGAGCATGGCTTGGTGGATGGGTATGGAAACATGTAGTTTCTCACCTACTAGCAAAGCAACATCAGGTTTACACTCCAACGCTCACAGGGCTGGGCGAGCGATCCCATCTAGCCTCACCAAATATTGATCTTGAAACCCACATCACTGACATTGTTCAAATGTTGGAATATGAAGATTTACAGGAAGTGATTTTGGTGGGCCACAGCTATAGCGGGATGGTTGTCACGGGGGTAGCAAACCAGGTTCCCCGTAGGTTGAGCCAGCTTGTTTATCTCGATGCGATTGTGCCCCGGCCGGGACAGTCTCTGTTTGACGATTGGTCTGAGGCAGGCAAACAAGCCGTCCAAGAAGAAGCTGATCAGCTGAGTAACGGCTGGAGCTGGCCGCTACCTGATGATTTAGAAGAGCTTTCAAGCATGATTGGCTTTACAGACGAGGACAGAGCATGGTTTAAGTCTAAATCTGCTCCACAACCCCTCAAAACATTTTCGCAACCGTTGGCAGTTCCAGCTTCCCCGCTTATCGATATCCCAAAATCATATATTTTGTGCACGGCTGAGCGAAACGGCTTTCCTGATTATGTTGAGCAGGCTCGGACAAGCGCTGACTGGGGCTTCTATGAACTTGATACCGGCCACTGGCCAATGATTACAACGGCTAAAGAGCTTGCAAACATCTTTTTGAAGATTGCTTAGCTTGGCGTTGAATACTTTGGGGTCTCGATTAACAACTATAATTTGATGAACCGAGTTGATGATGTTCGCAATGAACATTGAACGTTTTGTTTGGAGTCAAGATAATTAAGGGAAAAGAGAACTGGCCCCACGCGCACTTCCCTATCTCTATCATCTATCCGTCTCATATCTAAATAAACTCATGACCACATATATCAGCACAAGCAAACAGGCACCAGAAGTTGATTTTAAAACGGCCCTTTTCCGGGGATTGGCCCCAGACGGCGGCCTCTATTTTCCAACTGAGTTCCCGAAATTTTCGGCCGACGAGTTGGAAAGCTTAAAAGGACAATCGCTCCAGAAAGTGGGGCATGCGGTGTTGGCCAAATGGTTTGGTGACGATATCCCGGCCGAGGCACTGGAAGCGATCGCCCATGATGCGCAAAATTTCCCGATCACGCTCAACAAGGTCGGGCCGTACCACATCTTGGAGCTGATTCATGGTCCAACCCTCGCATTCAAAGATGTGGCCGCACAAAACCTATCCCGCCTGATGAGCTATTTTTTGCAAAAAGAAAATCGAGAAATCACCCTGTTGGTAGCTACCAGCGGGGATACGGGCGGTGCAATTGCACATGGGTTTGCGGACATTCCAAACACCACGGTGTACGTGCTGTTCCCCAAAGGGAGGGTCAGCCGTTTACAAGAGGAACAGCTTACACGTGTGGCTCAAAATGTGATTCCGGTTGAGATTGATGGGGTGTTTGATGATTGCCAGGCGATGGTCAAAAAAGCGTTTAATGATGAGGCGCTTGAGCATTTGAACCTGACTTCGGCCAACTCAATTAGTATCGGCCGGTTGATTCCCCAAATCATCTACT
>JAHDEN010000062.1 GCA_020628815.1 Chloroflexota bacterium
CCCCGACCCCTTCGGTGTAAACGAAGTGCTCTAACCAACTGAGCTAAGCGCCCGTATAAGGGATAAAAATTATAGCTAACGAAGTCAAAAAATCCACATTTTGTAAGAAAAACAATTAGAAAAGCTGTAACCCATCATTCTGGCGTCCCTTTGGGGGATGTTTTAGTAAGCGGGCCATTACATGCTTTTACATGATCCACACACTGTTTTAGGTGTAATAGGATTGTAAGAAGCAACCGTTTTCCTTAATATCCACGTCGAGAAAATCGAATTGGGTACAATTCAAACATGTTGGAAAAAGCAATCGCGGTACTCACCCAATCTTTCCGGGTTTTCGGCCGAGCCCGGGCCACTCTAATGGCGGCCGCGCTCACCTACTACACACTTCTATCGATCTCTCCCCTACTCATTTTAACCGTTGCGATTGCAGGTTACTTTTATGGAGACGCCCTAGTAGAAGCGGAAGTCTTGGATCAGATCGCCCAATTTACCTCTGAAGATGTAGCCAACACGGTGAAAGAGTTAATTACTAACACTGCACAACCGGAAAGCGGCATCGTGGCAACAATACTGAGTTTTTCAATTCTTTTTTATGGTGCCTCAAATCTGTTTACCATGCTCCACGACACCTTCAACATTATTTGGGACGTCCCCTATGCTCTTAGAAGCACTTGGTGGTACACAATACGGCAAAGGCTGATAGGCGTTGGCATGGTTCTATCAGTCGGCTTGTTGCTGCTGGCATTCATGATTCTCGGCTCTGTTTTGGGGGCCATCAGCGGCTATGTATCTACAGAGTTTCCAAACCTTGTAGGGGGCATTTTTCTGGCAGAACGTAGTATTACATTTTTACTTGTGCCACTTATTTTTACAGGGATTAATCGAGCGCTACCCGATGCAGACGTTACCTGGTGGGACGTTTTAATCCCATCCTTTATAACCGCCATGCTGTTACTCGGTAGCCGGACTTTAATTAGTCTGTATCTGCAATTTTCAAGCACTAGCGCAGTATATGGCGCGGCCGGGTCTTTGGTTGTCTTGTTGGTATGGGTCTATATGATGGGGCTTATCGTGTTTTATGGGGCGGCTCTATGCAAGGCATTTGCAGGGCAATTTGGCTCTCAACAAAAGGGAGTGGCTCCGTAATCAGTCCGCTTCGTTAATCAGTGGATCAGTCAGAGAGTTGGCTCTCTAACTGACCCACCGGTCTACTGTTCTATTGTTCCGCTTCTTCGACAGCTTCAATAGCTGCGCCTTTATGCGCAACGTTTAAGTCATCAAGCTGGTGCTGTGCGACAAATGAGGGTGCGTCAGCCATTAGGTCAGTTGCATTCTGGTTTTTCGGGAACGCCATTACCTCACGAATATTCGGTTCGCCCGCCATGAGAGCAACCAATCGATCCAGCCCCTGAGCGATACCACCATGTGGTGGAGCCCCATACTCAAATGCTTCGAGCATGTGACCAAATTGATCTTGCGCTTCTTCAATGGAGAATCCAATCAACTCCATAATTTTGCGCTGTAACGGCCGCTCATGAATACGAATACTGCCGCCAGACACCTCGTAGCCATTGCAAACCAAGTCATATTGTTCGCTTAAAACGGCATGAGGATCGGTATCCAACATAGGGATGTGGGCCCGCTGTGGAGCGGTAAACATATGGTGGCTAGGTGCATAATGGCCATCTGACATTTCTTCTTCAAAAAGAGGGAAATCGATCACCCAGCAGAAGTTAAGGCTTGTATTTTCGGTTAGGCCAAGGCGACGCCCCATCTCTAAACGAAGTTCACCAAGAACGCTGTTTACAACCAATTTGTTATCACTTGAAAGCAGGATCAAGTCTCCTACTCCAGCATCCATCTTGGTCATAATCGCATCTAGCTGTTCGGTTGAGAAGAATTTTGCGATTGGCCCTTTAACCTGCTCAGTCTCTGGATCAATGGCCAAATAGGCTAATCCTTTCGCGCCAAATTTCTTAGCATAATCTTCTAGGTCAGCCATGTCTTTCCGGCTGTAGTGACCGCATCCTTTGGCACAGATCGCTTTGGTGGGCTTGCCATCTTTTGCGTTGCTGGCAAACACTTTAAACGCGCTGTCTTTCATGATGTCGGTTAGCTCAATCAGCTCCATGCCAAAACGCAGGTCCGGCCGATCGCTACCATACCGCTCCATCGCCTCACGATAGCTGATACGTGGGAATTCTTTTGATGCCAAAGGAATCACAGAGGTATGTTCAACCATACCGATGGTCATTTCCTCGATCATATCAAGAATATCGTCCCGCTCGGCAAAGCTCATTTCGAGGTCCATCTGGGTGAATTCCGGTTGGCGATCTGCACGTTGATCCTCATCACGGAAACAGCGAGCAATTTGAAAATAGTTCTCATACCCAGCAACCATCAAAAGCTGTTTAAGCTGCTGTGGGCTTTGTGGCAACGCATAAAATTTACCTGGATGGACACGGCTTGGAACCAAGTAATCGCGTGCCCCTTCTGGCGTGCTTTTAAATAGGATTGGGGTTTCAATTTCGATGAAGTTCCGTTGATCCAAGAAGTCACGAATATATTTTATGGCTGCATGACGAATTCGTAGGTTCCGCTGCATCCGTTCGCGACGCAAGTCTAAATAACGGTATTTCAGCCGCAAACTCTCGTCTTCGGTTGCTTCTTTATCTACTTGAATGGGAACAGGTTTAGATGGGTTTAAAATATTGATTTCTGACACTGTCAGCTCCACTGCACCTGTCGCAAGATTAGGATTCTCCATCCCTTCCATACGTGGATCCACGGTGCCGCGAACCTGAAGAACAAACTCATTCCGTACTTTCTCTGCAATCGAGAAATCTACATCTGTTTTCCCACTATCAATTACAACTTGAGCAATACCTGAAGAGTCGCGAAGGTCGATAAAAATAACGCCCCCCATATCTCGGCGACGATTAACCCAGCCGGCCAATGTCACTGTTTGCCCAATGTGTTCTTTTCTTAATATTCCGCATCTATGTGTCTTTAACATATCGCCTAAACCTGTCCTGAAATTTAAATTTGCTCCCACAAAATCATAGGGCTTGCTTTAATCTGTCAGGTAATCTGAACAACTAAAACAAACCCTATTTGTATCTTTTTAGATTGTAAAACCTTGTTCTTGAAAAGTTAGAGACAGGATTTTAGCATGGGGGTGTTGGGTGGACAATTTTCAGTATATGCCTTTAAAAGAGTCGGGGCACGATAACCGACGACAAGCTGATAGGACCTTGGTTTATGGGGACTTAAACGGGATTGAATCTGCAAACGTTTCGATTTAACCTGTTCTTAGTTAATCAATTGGTGTTTTGTAAATCAAAAACGGTTGATTCCTTTCCAACAAGTTGCGAATCATTTTTGCAGAAAATATTCAACTCAATTCCCATGAGTAGCGCTGGCGGCCGGATTTTTTCCCGTCTCCCGGAGGATAACTATCGAAAAACAATTTGATACTTTCACCCGATCAGACGGCCGGAAATGCTGTTTAAGCCATATGGCGCAAGATCTATAAAGATTACTCTATCACGGAAGTTTGATCGTAATTTTGTGAATAAAACCTATGCTAGTCAAAAAAGGTGTCCGGGGGGGCGCCTTTTTTGCTTTGGGGCCTTTACAGTTCAAAAAAAATAGATGGGCGTTTACATTCCACTCTGCTCAACAAAAACATACTTTGTTCCTTTTGATGTGTGGGTTTTTTGAAAGTCTCAGAAAACCTTTGACCTCAAAGTCGCATTTTGTTACTATTCTGCTCCCTAGCCCGCCCCGTTCGTCTAGCGGCCTAGGACGTAGCCCTCTCAAGGCTAAAACACGGGTTCGAGTCCCGTACGGGGCACTTAGTTAGTAAAAAAAGAGATTGAATCAGCAAGACTCACCGGTCTTTGATTCAATCTCTTTTTTTTGTTTCTAAAACTAGGTGGTTTGTCAGTTGTTACCTGATCAAAATTTCAACGATGCAAACCGTTTTAGGCTTCGACATTCTAGACCGGCAGCCCCACCAAAAGAGCCTGGACAAAGCACAACTAGCCATAAAACAAAAAATCCCAGTCAGATCCAAACCTAAGTCTGAATCTAACTGGGACTACTAAGCCTAAGTACTTAGGTGCCACCTGACGGGTGACACCGTATCTACATCGTGACTACCTTAATCTTGAATCACAAACGGAGCCAAAATCTGAAGATAGAATCCATAAGGAACTTGCTGAGTAATGCGTCTGGTAGGTGTGCCTAAACGTACATGGTCTGGATCGTGGAATACGAATTCGTATTCAATCTCACCTTCGATGTAATACACACCCGGTTTAGCATTCTGGAATCTTAGACACTGCCCTGCACCAGGACCGCAATTAACGTCACGGCCGCCTGTGGTTTGGAACAGAATCTGACTAAACTCACTGTCGCTGTATGCATACAGGTCAGCCAACCCGCCTGAGCCATAAGAGCCCCAAGCGCCCCAGACCGAATACTCTGCGTTACAGTGTCCGCCTAGATCGCCTACAAAGTCTTGGCAACGATCAGGATCTGGATCAGCATATCGGCCGTTATTATCTGGAGCAAACAGGATCACAGCAGACGATGAAATCATGTTCCCTTCGCCTACAGTTGGAACGTAGCTGGAGCCAGCCAGCGTTTGCGCCGTCATGGTGATGAACTCATAGCTCTTCGCCATGATCGTACCTGAAATAATGTCTGTAGATGTCTTACATCCATTTTCATGTTGATGAGACGGTGACGTACAGTACTCTGTCGTCAGCGTTGGATAACTACTCATCGAAATTCCAGGTGCGATATCAATTGGAACATTGATCGGATTCGCCACTAACTCATTCGGTCCAAAGTCTGTTGATCGATCAGCTGAAGCACCCAATGCTGCGCTAAAGCGTGTGTGCAAGAAGAGTTGCTCGATATATTGAGCGCCTGCAATCGTGCGCCACTCTTTGTCTACTTCAACGCTATACAACAGGGTGTTATTGGTATCATCAAGATCTTCGATCTCGTTAGACACCGTCAACTCGCCAGCAACAAAATCGGGATCATACGTACCAGACACTCGGCCGCTAAAGGTGAATACTTCTTCTTCAGCATCGATATCTAGTCCAACCTTGGTACAAACTGCAGAATCTTCACCAAAGGTACAAGTCCAACCGTTGAGCGGCACATAAACCAAGTCAACCAATTCTTCAGGATAACTGAAGTTCACAGTCATTGTCCGTGCTGGGTTTGGCCCATGATTCTTGACAGAGACGGTAAAGTCCACGAAGTCTGACAATTGAACGGTTGGAGTCGGTGTAATCTGAGCTTTGATTTCAAGATCGGTGCGACAATCAATCAAAACGAGATGGTCTTCCGTCTCTCCAAACCCACCGTATCCGTATGGATCGGTCAGCTGACGATCTGATACCCGGAATCTAGCGTAGGTGTGACCACACGCTGCATTCAACGGTACATCAGCAAACACATCTACCGTGTATGGTGTTGGGCTTTTTGTAACCGATCGGCTGACGATGATATCGCTATCTTCGAAGGTGCCATTGCCATTAAAGTCAATCCATCCTTCTAAATATGCTTCGTCAAACGTCGGGTTATAAACCTCAACTTCAATCTTGTACTGTTCACTATCTTCTTTGTTGATTTGTTTTACAAGATAGTAAACAGTTGCATCTGGTGACTCAGAATCAATAAACTGAACGCCTTCTTCGTCATCGGCCGAACCGCTCGTATCATCTCCATCAGCTCTATTTGCTGGTGCATCGGTTGAAGACGAGCTGGTGAAACTATTGTCAGCCATCACGTTCGAGCCTAAGTTGGTTGCTGATCCAAAGAGCGGAGCATTAGACTTCGAGCTTGATGAGTCATCGTCGTCATCGTCTTCGTCGTCATCATCGTCGTCGCCGACAAATGGTGGGATAACTGACCCGACAATATCTTCAGTATCTGGAACATCAAACCTACCACCCATCCAGAGCGTATCGTATGGTGTTCCAGCAATCGTATAACTATCGCCATAAGAGCTTGGCGCGTCACCATGATCTAACTCTTCATCAAACAAACCGGCGTCAAGAGAGCCATATTCTGGATAATACAGAAGGTCGGTGTGTCCGGTAAATGGATCAGGATCACTGTCAAACGTATCTAAGCCAATGTCTTTCAGCGTAAATAAGAAATCGGGTGGTCGAATAAACTTCACATAGTAGCCAGCTTGAAGATCAGCAACGCTTCCATTGATCAGATATTCACCAGCAGAGTTTGTGAAGGCGGTGTTCAAGATTTCACCATCACTGTCATGCAGTTCAACAACAGCGTTCGGGAAAGTCGGTTCAGTTAATTCTCGGATACCGTCTAAATTAACATCTTTCCAAACCAATCCGGTAAACGTCAGCGTGTTGTCTCGGTAATCTACATTTCCGCCACTATTTACATCATTGTCATTGTCTGGCAAGTCAATCGCAGGACGATCAATCTCATCATTAACGTCTAAAGGATCATTGTTAACTAACCCTTCAAATGCGTCATCCAGACCATCTTTATCGGTGTCACGGCCTACTGGTGCGTCGGCCATACCGTTTTCTTCAATGTCTAACAGCCCGTCGTTGTCACTGTCAGTATCGATATAGTCATCGATCTCATCCCCGTCAGAGTTAGCTGGAACAATGCCTGCACCGTTTAGGTTAACAGGAATCCCATTTTGATCGACAGAAGCGGTTGGTGAGATATAGCCAAGCGTTGGCTGTGCTTCTACGTGATCGGGGATACCATCACCGTCAGCATCGATATCGACGTAATCATACAAGCCGTCTTTATCAGTATCACGAGGACCTTCATCGCTGTCTTCGTCGATGGCATCAGACAACCCATCGTTGTCTTTGTCGTTTTGAGCACGGGCCTCTTCGGTTGCCATATCGTCACGACGGCCATCTTCGTTTTGATCGATCTCGTCAGCATCTTGACCGCTTTCACGCAGGTCTGTAATGCCGTCGTTATCGCTGTCTAGGTCATATTTATCTAGAACACCATCTTGGTCAGAGTCGAGTGAACAGGTGTAGAACTCAACGCCATCGATCAAGTTACCAACTGAAATGTTGCTAGCAGCAGTTTCAACTGCCACGTACCGGAATCGAGTCGTGGTTTGACCGGCCGGAACTCGGTATTCACCTGAGTATTCCGCCCACTCTTTACCTGTTACAAACTCTCCAATCACTTCAAATGGACCTTCTGGTGGACCAAATTCAAGACGGATAGTGTCATATCCGGCCCGGCCGCGGTGGGCAAATTTCCAGTCCATGGCGCTGTTTGGAATCGTCGCAACATCTTGATAAAGCGTTGCAAACTGATATGCATTGATCTCAGCATGTTGTCTACCATTGAATGATGCGACACCACCATGACCACTTTGCCAAACCTCGATATAACTCAGAGCCGCTGTTGTGTTCCACCCTTTCACATCATTATGGTTAAAGGTAACCGCCATGGTTGGCAACGATCCCCAACGGCTTCTAGCTATCATGTAATTAGACGTAATGTCTGGTTCTTCAAAACCACCGTTTACCAAGCTGAGCGCCGGCGTAATGCCACACTCAATAATGTCTGTCAACCCGTCGTTATCGTCATCGTCGTCCCGACAGTCTGGAATTCCATCATTGTCAGTATCAGCTGATGTCGCAATACTCATCGGCAAGGTTGCCTTAATCGGTTCTGGGTTGTTGTCTAAGAACAGTTCAGTCGTGAAGCTGAATTCACCCGATAATGTTAGATCTCTTGGTTTAACCAATAAGGTTAGGAACACTTCCCCTTCTGGGATCGTCAAGTTTTGCAGCGTGATCACGTTGCCGTTAAGCAAAGCATCAGCTTGATTCCCGTACAACTTCCGTGCCCGAACCTGCATAGATTCAGTTGTTTCATTTACTTCAAATTCAGATGGGAATGTGATTCTCGCATCTACCCCAGTCAAGACAGACGTTGCGTCTGTTAAGAAGCGAACCGGTGCGCGGCTACCGCAATACAGGACCGCTGGCCCTTCTACCGCAACCTCAACTGGTGGCACATCGATGATGGTAAAGTCGGCACTTTGAATACCTTCTTTTACACCATTTACGAGGTCAACAATTTCAAGCGTAAACGATTCGTCCCCTTCAACAAGAAAGTCTTCGATGGCGGTCAAATCGATATCCAAGCTGGTTTGACCGGCCGGGATAACCACTTCAGATGGGCCGTCAAAGTCAACTTTATAAGCTGCTTCACCGGAGTAACCCAACTTCACAGTTACAGGATAATCAACCGCCTTGTCTAGAGTAAGGGTGGCTTTACCCGTTCCGCCGATTTCAAGCATCTCTCCGCCGCCGGTCAGAGTAACCGTAGGAGGACACACGGCTTCGGCCGTAACTTGGGCCAACAACCCTTCACCACCACCACGTGATTGGGTGTGGATAATAATTTCATTCGACCCAACTTTCCAGTAACGATCGAGAGAGGTCGAAGCACCGTTGCCAGTACTATAACCATTGTGCTCGTAGCCGTTACTACCTTGTGGAATCCCGCTAATGAAAGCGCTTTGTGGCTGACCGTTGATATAAATTTCAGTGATCGAGTCATCAGCAAAGAAATCAAAGTTCAGTGCAAAATTGTTCGTGTTCACTTCAGAATCTAAATCAAACCGATAGCGGTAGAAATAGTCACCTTTCCCTGAATGGTTTCCATCAGAGTTGAAGCTGATCCAATCTGCATTGCCAAATGGTGATGTGGCCCATCCGTAGCGTTGCCCAGTTACCCAAGCAGGATGCCATTGTGAAGCGGTGTTAGGTCCAGCAGCACTGCCGACGCCCACTTCCCAATTCGGATCTAATTGACCGACACTTAATCGGCCGCCTGTTGCAGGATTAAATCCGGTATTAAACAAGAACCCGGTTGAATCACAAGTGATTTTTGCCGAGCTTTTGCCCAAAACGGTCATCGTAATTGTCGCGGTATCGGTAATGCCAATATCATCAACAATTGTGTATGTGAATGTGTCAGTTGCAGATTGACCCGATGACAAATCGCTGAAAGCTGTAGAGGTAGACGGGTCATAGGTAAATGCACCGTCAGCTCCGATATACAGCGTAGCGCCTGAAGGCAAAATGACAGGGCCGTTGTTGATATTTTTCCCATCAATTTGGGTCAAAACTAAAGTTGCAGTTCCATCTTCCGGGTCGATGTCAATGTCATCGCCGGTGTCATCTAAAATAAAGTTACCCGCAACTGTACTGGTTTTGCTAACCGTGTACTCGTTGTCGCTAGCACTTGTAAGTGCCAAGAAACCGTTTGTTTCAAAAAATACGGCCGAGTCCCAAGCTGCGTCCCCAGCATCTGCAATCGCAATTTTGATGCTGTATTCTGTATTTCTAGAGATCGGTGCATCGACAACCAGTCGGGTGGTCAAACCATCATATTCCAAATATGGACCTACAGATTTATCAACCGCATGATCACTTGAGTTTGAAATGTAGAATTGGCTATTTGTTAATACATTTGCGGCCGGATAATTGATCGCATATTTACCCTTAACACCGTTGTTAATTGTATTAACCGCAATCCCGTCATTTGTGCCGGGCACAATTGCAACGTTCTTTTTGGTTGGATACTCGTCTCCACCTTCGATAAAGAATCCGAACGCATCATTAAATTTTGTAGCAACATATTCTGGATATTCGTCAGAAGCGAAGCTAAATACAAAACCGATTCGGTCGGTTACCGATTGAAATTTAAATTCAAATCCGGCCGCGTCATAAACGTTTTGTCCTGACAAAGCGACAAGATCTGGATCGCTGGCATTTGCATCAGATTGTGAAGAGAATCCCCCGCGCGTATTACCAGCGGCCGAACTTGCGGTTGTAACTTCTCCTGTCACAAACACAACCCCATCACGCAGTGGAACACGGCTCGCACCGATCGTACCACTACCATTTGAAAATGTTCCAAACTGATTGGCAGATCCGATTTGTTTAAAGTTAGACGTGATCACACCAGGTCCTACAAACGTACTCTCAAACAAGCTTTGTACTTCCCCATTATTCTGAGCCTTTGTAATATCTAGACCATTGGTCTGCGCAGCATCGTCGTCAATAATTGAAAAAATGACCTGCTGTGTTCCTTTTTCATCCCCGTTCACAACAGAGCTGATATCAATTTTGAGTGACTCTGTAGGCTCTTTCAGGGCGTCATTCTTTGCGCTAATCGTAATAGACGCTGACAGCTGCCCCGCTGGAATAACAATTTGGTTAGGCGCGCTAAAGTCGATGTTCCAGATCGCATCTCCGCTGTACGCTAAACGAACCAGAGTATCTTCTGAATAGGTTTCGCTCAGGTTAGCAGTGAGTGTTTTTGTCCCATTTGCTTCGTTAAACGAGCCGGTGCCACCTAAAGTGACTTTTGGTTGTTTACACTGGAAGCTCTTATTCCCGATTTTAGGGCTACCACCAGACGATTCCCCTTTATTAATGGCGAAAACAGTTAACTCGTGTTTTTCTCCATCTTTATATTCGCTAGGAATAGTCCAGACAAATCCATGATCGCCAGAAATCCCATGTTTGCTATTGACATCACTGCGTGCCTCGTCTGCATTTAGAGCAAAAGCATAATTGTTGTCAATATAAAAATGAACCGGAATTGAGTCTGGATTAACGTCTTCGTCAAAAGCGTAACCAACAACTCCGTCGGTGCTACAACTGAGGGATTCAAGTTTCCCTTCTGGTAAACCATTAGCAGCTTCGGCCGATGAGGCTGACTGAAGAAGCACCACTGAAAACAGTGAAATGAATAGAATGATAGGTGCAATGATGCGTTGTTTTCGCATAAGTTATCCCGCCCAAAAATATTTTTGGCTCCAATAATCAATCAATAAAAATGGTGCTGAAAAATCAACACGCACTAAACATATGCATAGTAACTTACGGCAAAACTATCAAAAATATAGGCGTAGCCCCACAGGTTAGGCCGGGGGTACCACTCTAGTACTCATTAGCTATAATGAATTTTCAAAAGAGGTGCAGAAACGAAAAAAAGAGGATATGAGGCTAGGAAATGTCAGGCTCAACTTACACAGTTTTTTTTAGGCAAATTCGCTGGCGTTTGGAGACTCCCAATCCCGCTGAAACCAAAAATAGTAGATCATGAACGGCGCTGTAGACAACTGCCACAAGACAGAGAAAAGGACGCTAAGCAAAAAGGAATCGGCCGTAGAAACCCCTACAAAGCTGAAAAAGTAGACAAACAGCCCCTCGCGCAGCCCAAACCCCTCGAACGTGATAGGCGCACGCACAATGAGCAAAATTAACGGCACAAAAATAATAAAGTAGATGAGGTCGATATCAAGCCCCAGCGCCTCGGAAATATAAAAGGTTGAAAATGCGGGAATCAGCTGCTCAAAAATAGTCAGCAGCAAAAACACAAACAACGCTCGCGGATGATTGGCGTAGGTTTGATAAGCCTGAATAATTTCTTTGATTTTGCCCGCTATTTTCCAGTCGGGCAGTTTGATTCGATCCAAAAAGAAATCGATGACTCGCTTGTTAAGGGTAAAGAGAATAAAGGCGACCCCACCGACCAACATCGCGATCAGAATAGGGATATTGTCTTCAAGCTCTTGATTACTGCCGATAAACCAAACAAATACAAAAAGGTTGACGATGCCCAGCATAACCGTTGCCAGAATGCCAAACAGCCGCTCAACCGCAATCGAAGCGACCACTTCTGACGTGCGCTGTGTTTTGCGCGAAACATCGACAATCCGTACCGAATCAGCCCCGACAGTTGGCAAGAAAATGCCATAAAAGCCGGCCCGGTAGTAAGAACCAACGGCCGACCAAAATGGATATTCAACCCCTTTCGCCTTAAGCAGCAGGTTCCACTTAAACGCCATCACATGCCGATCAAAGTTAATAATCAGCGCCATAATCAGTAAAAACCCGATTTTTACACCGGCCAAACGCTCGGCCAGCTGATTGGTGTCAGCGATGTAAACGATGTAGCCAACGGTGATGACACTGACCAGGATCCGGCCGATGTTGAGCAGTCGCTTGCGGTTAAGCGATTTTAGGCGGGTGCTTAAAGACATATCAGGGTGTCTCAAACTCTCCGACAGCGATCACCCAATCCCCTAAGCTGGGGGCCGACCAAACGTGCAGCCCGGCCGAGAGGGTGCCGGTTTCCTGCTCACCCGTCGCCGTATTCAAGGCAAAGTATGGGATCGAGTCTCCGTTCATTGGGCTCAGGTCAAGTTCCATTTGCTCAACCGACTCCCCATAAAACAACGTGCGGCTGTCATCGTTTTTCTTCAAACACATCTGGTCAGATTGGTCATTACAGCGTTCCATGTTTTTGCCATACCACATGGCCGAGTAATCGAAATATCGCTTAATCTCCTCCATGTTCGGGTAAGCAAACGACCCTTTCTCATACGACCCTTCGTTTGTCAGCTGCAAGTTCCCCCAAATGTTCGCCACACCGCCCGACATCATCGAACGCCATAACCCTTGTCGGGTATCATCCAGCGTATAATCTTTGTACACAGCCTGACCGTCTATCCGAAAACGGTCTTCTGAAAAAGTGGGCTTATCCGGCCGTGCCTGCAGGGATTCAACATATGTGGCGTAATCGGGCCGATGTTGCTCGTAACCGGCATAATCCATCCGCTCAGAAATTTGCGCAATTTCGTTTTTGTACGAGCGAGCACCCAACATGTGGGACCATCCCATATGCTGGTGCATGTAGCCGTACCACGTATCCAGCTGCTCCTCATCGGTCCACTCAAACAGGTCAAATCCGTACCCCATCGACCAGCCCGGAACCGGCCCCAAGCGGGCGGCAATATACCGTTGTAAGCGCTGATCTTCGGTTACGTTATATCCCCATCGGCCAGGATTTTGTGTGCGAGCCGTATCCCCCCATGCCCAAATGTGAACCACGCCTCCGGCCTCATACACATTTTTGATCAACAGCTCAAGCGCTTCAAACGTGCGCACATCAGGGTTGGGGCTTAAGGATTGAATATCACCGCACCGAGATGTTTCAAGTTCAAACCAGCGGCAATAGACGTTGACATGCAGCCCGTTAAACCCGTGCTGATTAATGAATAGATCAACATCCGCATCAATCAAAGCTTGGTTTTGATAATACCGATCTGGATCTTTGTACATCATAAATTGAGGCACAAACGCGGTAGACGGGTCGCCCGTGCGCACCCACGTGTCCGCCTCATAGCTCACAAAGCCCAACAGGTCCGGCTGTGGGGTGATGGTTAGCTCACCGACCAAATTATTTAGTTCAGCGTGCAGGCTGTCGATACGATAGACCCACTCCCCTGGTTGTGTGGCTGTAAAACGGCCCACCCAGGTCTTGTTCCCCACAAAAAACAGTTCGGTCTGTCTTGTCTCACCTGTATCGGGGTGTGCGAAGGTTAGCTTTGCAACCAGATCAAACGGATTGCCTAAATAGTCATTTACTTCAAATATTAGATCGATTGGCTCATGCACCACCACACCTGTCTCTGGGGCAAAACGGCCGTTGTCGAGCAGGTTGGCTTTGGCATTATGATCAAACAGGTCGCTGCGGATTAGCTCGGCCGCACGTGGACTTTGGCTGTGTGGCCGTTTTTCGTAGGGAGAATCAAACGGGGTATCAATTTCAACAACCGGCTGCTGCCAGCGCAAAAATGGGTTGTCTAGCCCGACAGTTAGCATTCGCGATTCGATGAAACGGTAGCTGCCAGCAGCCAGATCGGCCGGATTGAAAACAACCACAACGGCCGCTAAAACAGCACCAACAATCAATCCCATCGTCTGAAATTTAAAGGGGATCAGGGCCAAGAGCCAATTGGAAACAAGATCAACCAATCCCGCTAAAACCACCCACAGGACCGCAAACTGTAACGCTTGCATGGGGCCGAGCGCAGGGGTGGCAAAAAATCCCATCAGCAACATCAAGATAAAATCGCTCAACCCTACCATCCAAAATGCGGGTCGAGCCGAAAATCCTACGGCCGTTATAAGGCCAAGCAGCAGTGCTAACCAAATAGAGGTCCAAATGCCCCATGCAGATGCCGCAAACCAGGCCGCAAACACGATGCAAAAAAGGCCCGCTTTTAATAGCCAGCGATTCGGTTGCTCGCGATCAGGGGTAAACTGTTGCAATAAATTGCCCAGTACCCTTACCGCCAAGGCTGTTACTAGAAAAAAGATGAGGTTATTCATGTGTTACTGTGCGATTTTACAGATAGCCGTTTTCTTTATACCAAGCGGCCGTTTTCATAAACCCTTCGCGGGTATTTACAACCGGGTTGTAGCCTAGCTCTTTGCGCGCCTTGTCGATGATAAAGGCTCGGTCTTTGCGAAAGAAGTCAACGCGTCGGCGATACAGGGGTGGCTCTGCTCCGAAAGGGGCATATGCAAGTTCAAACAGATAGCCCAAGTAGTAGAGGGGCATAACGGGGAAACGCAGTCGGGGTGGGTTTGTCCCCACAGCGTCTGCGATGATGGCGCACATTTCGTTCAGTGTAACCGCCTCGTTGCCAGACAAAATGTAAATTTGCCCAACCGCCTGATCCAGTGTGCCGCAAGCGATGATCCCTTTCACAAGGTCATCGATATAGATAAATTGATAGTGGATTTCGCCGCTGCCAAACATCACAAACCGACGTTTTTTGATGGCGCGGTACATTTTTAAAAAGCGCATCTCGCCCGGCCCGTAAATGCCTGGCCCCGGCCGGAAAATGGTGACGGGAATGTCCCCTTTTTTCATAAACTCGATGGCGATTTTCTCCCCATCAACTTTTGAGCGCTGGTAATAATCGCCCGGGTTATAATCGGCCGATTCGTCGGCCGGAATCACTTTAGGTGCCCCATGCACGCCTACCGTGCTGCAATGGACAAAGCGGTTCACATCGGCCGCAACCGCCGCTTCTAGCATGTTTTTGGTGCCGGTCACATTCACATCAAACATATCCTGCTCGGTCACATTTTCTTGCCGAAAAATCGCCGCGATATGATATACGGTATGAATGCCTTGCAGCGCGCTGTTCAGAACGGCCGGGTCCCGCACATCCCCTTCAACCAACTCAACATTGTCACCCGCATCAAGCAGCGCTTGGGCTTTGCGTTTGTCACGCACCAACGCCCGCACAGGGTACCCTTGTCGCACCAGTTCTCTAAAAAGATAGCCACCGGTAAAGCCTGTTGCACCGGTAATAAATATTTTTTCTTTGGTCATGTATTTTCTCTAAGCTAGTGTTTCAACCTTGCTACTATGATCGGTCTAAAAAGCGAAGAAACACTTAAAGTCACGACGGTTCCGATAAGATTATCCATCATTTCATCCTAGTCGTGACACGAGCTACTTTGTCGCAAACGCAACCAAATGCCAGCCTAACGGCCGCACCATAAAGCGAGGAATCAAATTAAATCCGCGAACAAACACGTTGTTATAAAGCTGGGCTTTTAGCCCGCTATGAATTTTGGTGGGATATGGAAATCGTTCAAAAATCATCTCCACATCACTAAATTTTGTTAGTTTCTGCTCGAACTCTTGACTGGTGTACAGCCCAAAATTGGGTGCACCGATATGCTCAACATCTACATTCACAATTTTTGACATGGCGGTGAGCCATGAACGCCGATTAAACAGGTGCATAATGGCAACGCCACCCGGTTTTAGCACCCGGTGCATTTCGTTGATCATTTGCTGCATGTCGGGCGTATACATCAGCACCGTATGGCAATAGGCGACGTCAAAATGATTATCGGGGAACTCGAGAGCCTCGGCGTTCATCAGGTGAAACTCGCCAGGCAAATTGCGTAGTTCAAAGTTTTTCTGCGCCAACCGTAGCGACACATCGGCCATATCAACTCCGGTGATTTCGGCACCACCGGCCGCAAATCTGGCACCATCTATGGCGGCCCCACACCCCACGTCTAAAATTTTCTTACCCGCAAAATTGCCATACTGCACCAGCTTGGGCAAATAGTGAAGTTTGCCAAACCGATAGGTATCGAGCTGATTGAAAAACTCAAGGGTTCCGGCTTCGGCCGAAACTACCGCCTGATCGTGCAAATGAGAATTCCAATAATCACGCACCGCATCAAACTGCGGTCCAAAAGTTTCAGGAATCGATTCGTTTAGTTGACTTGTCATGATAAATATCCCATTTCTCGATACCAGTCGGCCGTCCGTTGTAACCCATCTTCATAGCTAACCTGTGGCGCAAACCCCAACACCTTTTCCGCTTTGCCTATCGAAAATGATCGACTGTTTCGGAAAAAGTCGACCCGCCTGCGATACAGCGGCGGGCTAATGCCAAACGGTTTGCAGATAATTTCACACAGCCAACCGGCGTAATACAGCGGCATGACCGGCAAACGGAGTTTGGGCGGGGCAACCCCAACAATGTCAGCCACCATCTGCACCAGTTGGTTCAGGGTTATCGAATAGCTTCCCGTCAAAATAAAGGTTTCTTGGGCAGCATCTGGATGTGTACCAGCCAAAATCAGGCCGCGCACAAAATCTTCAACAAACACAAGCTGATATTGAATCTCACCACTGCCAAACACCACAAACCGTTTCTTCTTAATCCCCTTAAACAATTTTAGATAGCGCGTATCCCCAGGTCCATAAATTCCAGGGCCGGTTCGTACTACTGTCACCCCCATTTTCCCTTTTTCCATAAACGCTTGGGCAACTTCTTCCCCTTTTTGTTTAGAAATGGCTACATAATTGTCCGCTTTGTAGGGGGCAGATTCATTTGCTGGGGGATTGTCAGGCACACCGTGCACACCCACCGTGCTACAGTGGACAAAGCGACTCACACCGGCCGTCTCTGCAGCCTCTAGCATGTTCTTTGTCCCGGTCACATTGGTCGCGATCACTTCAGATTCTGGCAAGGTTTCAGAACGAAAAGTTGCCGCCAAATGATAAACCGTATGCACATCAGCCACGGCCGCAGCCAACGTTTCCGGTTTGGTAATATCACCCACCACAATTTCTATAGTATCGATCTCATTGGCAAGCTCAGCCCCCTTTTTAGCATCCCGCACCAACGCTTTAACCGGCTCCCCACGCGCAACTAACTCTTTAATTAAATAAGGGCCAACAAATCCTGTTGCCCCAGTTACCAAAATTTTATTGCTCAACTTTTTCTCTACTTGAGTTTATGCGTTGATGGGTTTTGAGCGGCCAACGAGCCAGCATCTCTTGTTCAAACTCATCAAGTGCAGCTTGTTTTTGCACAGCACTCCAGCCTAGTTCATCACCCATAATTTTGGCACACTGTTCCACCTCGTCATTAGATGGCCATTCACCCGAACCACTGTCTAACCGTCGCAAAAGGACATCTGATATACGCAGTGCCATTTCATGACGTACGGCGTAGTTTACTTTGGCACGGAACAGATTTTCCAGGGAATATTCGGTTAAATCGGTGAGCACCGCGTGATGGCGGGTACCGTAGGTATAGAAAAACTCTTGCGGAACTTTACCACCATATTGATCAGACGATCGGGTCATAAATTGATCAAAGTCTGACATGTCTCCCCCTAAAATCGGGGTCGAGTGGCTGGCACACGGCCGGGTCGTTTGTGCAGATTGGGCACACACAAGATCAACCGCTTCCTCGGCCACAGCCCGCGCTGTTGTAAATTTTACGCTCACCAGCGACACAAGTCCGGCTACACCATCCTCTTTGGCATGGTTAATAACCACGCCCCTGCGCAGAGATTTAATTTTAGGGTTGGCCCCATCCTCCTGAATGGTTTTGACATGATGAAAGCCACGATGAACCATGCGGACATCGTCTAACGTTAGCTGGGCGCCACCATACGCACTATTTAGCTCGGTGATAAATGTGTTTATTTTTTCTTCAGGCAAATGATGATCTTCTGGCGATCCATCCAGGCTTTCGTGGACCGTGCCTGCAATCGAATAGGTTCGCCAAGGGGCGATAAAGTAAAGCTTCTTGTTCTCTCCAAATATCCCCGCCGCACACCCATCAATAAACTTGCGTGTCACAATATTCCACGCCACGGTTAGCGGATACCCACTTGCTGGAGTAGATGAGGAGTCCCGGCCGGGGATAAGTTGATCGATCCAAGCTCCGGCCGCATTCACCACACAATCGGCTTGAATATGAAACTGATCCCCTGAAATTTGATCAACCACATCGGCCCCAACCGCCTTGCCCCCCTGCACCACAATTTTAGCCGCTTTAACATAGTTTGCGGCCGTTGCCCCCAGCGCCACGGCCGATTGCAGCACACTGAGTAAAAACCGTTCTGTATTAAAGATTTGGGCATCGTACCACAAGGCACCGCCGGTAATTCCGGCCGGATCCAACCCCGGCAGCATCTGCAAACAGTCTGCTTTTGACAAGATCCGGCTCGGTGGCAATTCCCGCCCTTTCACCTGCCCCTCATTCCGCTTCCAGCCAATCGTATCATTCAAACGCAACGCGACCCGCATTGCAGCCAGGCTGCGCATCAGCTTTGGCAATGTGGGCACCACAAATGGCAGCGGGTGTACAAGATGGGGAGCGATTGAAAGATAGGTCTTCCGCTCAAATATCATCCGTTGCACCAGCCCGATATCCATATCTTGTAAATACCGTAACCCGCCATGAACCGTTTTCAAACTATTGGATGATGTGGCCCCACCAAAATCCGCTTGATCGATTAAAGCAACGCTTAATCCACGTTGCGAAGCATCGAGTGCAACGAACACTCCATGGATTCCACCACCCAATACAAGCAGGTCATATTTAGTTTTGGCCAAGTTCTCTAAATCACGTTTCATAGTACAGTTGCAAGTGCAAGTTCAGGGGTACGGCCGGATCGATGGTCCGATCTAATATTACCTAATAATCGTTTTTCAAACTTTCGGGGGGAGTAACGGGACAAGCTTTTTAATAAGAGCTGCATCCTTATCTAAGGTTAAACTCATTTTAATGCCCCAGCTAAGCGAAGATATAGGATTTTCGTTTATACTGTAATCATTTCACGAAAAAATCAAAGAGATTCTACTTGGTTTTAAAAAAAACTTTGAATCGTAAGAAACAACATAAGAATCGACCCATATTGTGTAGCACAAAAGTGACTGAAAGCAACTTTCAACTCGAGTGTTTCAACCGTGACAGTGTGATGAATTGAAAAAGTGATGAAACATTCAAAGTCATGACTTTTTGAAGGGTTTTATCCGTCTTTCATTTTAGTCGTGACACGAGGTATAGCTAATCTCATTTTAATGCCCACGACCCTGCATAGTGGTAATCTAGTAGCACAAAACTTTTCCCATCAAGTTACAAGAAGTAACAAGTACATCATAGAACTCTCTCATGACAATTAATCTTAATAAAAAATCTAAACGGCCTAATTGGGCACCTCTTTTAACTCTTTCTTTAGTCGCCTTACTGTTTGCACTAACAGCAACTGTCGTCTTAGCAGACGATCATATCCTCTATGTGGATGCAGATGCGACGGGCGGGGCCGGGACCGGTGCCAGCTGGGCGAACGCCTTCACCGATCTACAAGCAGCTCTAGATGTAGCAGAAGCTGGGGATGAAATTTGGGTAGCCAGTGCAGTCTACAAACCTACCAAACTTGTTGACCCAACCAACTCTCAAACCGCTACCTTTGAATTGATCGAAGGGGTCAAAATTTATGGTGGTTTTGCCGGTACTGAAGCCAGCTTAGACGAGCGGGATTGGACAACCAATGTAACCGTACTTTCTGGTGACCTTGATAACAATGACGTTGGCGCAGACACCAACGGTGGCATTACACCTCGTGCTGAAAACACCCTTGGCCTTAACTCATACAACGTCGTTATCGGTAACAATGCGATTACCTATACAAACGCCACCGTATTAGACGGATTTACCGTTACCGGCGGCCAGACAACTGGATTAGGTGGAGAAGCAGGCACCAGCGATGGCGCAGCCATTCGCTTTGGTGACTATGCAAGCCCGATTCTGCGTAACCTGCACGTAATCGGAAACAGATCAACTGATGATGGGGGTGGCATTTACTTCCGCCATTTCAACAATCCAATTTTTGACAACGTTCGGGTTGAGCATACCTTTGCGAAAGACTTCGGTGGCGCAATCTTTATGTTTGATGACAATAACCCAACATTCAAAAATGTAACCATTGTCAACACCACAGGAGAATACAGTGCCGGAATTTATATCCATGATCGCAACACAATTAATATTGTGAACTTTTATGGCTGTGGCAATGTAAACATCTTTGGAGATCCCAATGGACACGGTAATTCAGGCACAACCTTGTCATTTGGTAGCGAAAATACGGTTCAAATTACAAATGCTGCCTTTACAGCAAACTATGCCAATGAAAACGGTGCAGCCCTTCGGTTTACCCGGGACAACGATATTACGCTTACCAATATTACAATGACCGGAAACCAATCGGCCGCAACAGATGTCAGCGTTCCTAACCCAGGTGGCGCAATCTTCAGTCGCGAAGTCGGTAACGTTCTTACAGTTGCCAACAGCATCATTTGGGGCAATAGCCAAACGTTCGGCTGGGGAGAAGGGGCACAACCAACGGTTAATGCAACTTATTCGATTATAGGCACTGGTGCAGCGCCCGAAGGAGTTGGTAATATCACGACCCCTACTAGCCCGTTCAAAACTGACCCAACAAGTGGTGGTGATGAAACTTGGGGAACAAGCGATGACACCTGTGGTGACTTACAACCTATTGGTACGTCGGCCATCGTTAATGCGGGATCAAGTGCTGCATTGCCGGCCGATATCCTTGACGTTGACTACAACGGTGACACGGCTGAAATCTTGCCAATCGACCTAAACAAAATTAGCCGAGTTTCTGGCAGCAGCGTTGATATTGGAGCATATGAGTTGTACATTCCTCCAACAGCCCAAACAGTCACATTTACTTCACCCGAAGCAAATACAGAAGTTCCTGTTGATGGGAATGTAACTGTTGCAGCGACAGCGTCTTCAGGGCTACCGGTTACATTTTCTAGCTTAACCCCATCAATCTGTACCGTAACTGGGGCACAAGTCTCGCTCATCGCTATCGGTGACTGTATCGTTCAAGCAGCACAAGCCGGAAATTCAGAGTTTGGCCCCGCAACGGCTCAGCTTACGATCATTGCTGGCAAACGTCTGCAACAGATCACATTCCCAACTCCGGCCGGAATAGCCGATGCGGAAGCGGGTGATACATTAACCCTAGCTGCAACGGCCGACTCTGGGCTGGCAGTTACATACACTAGCAGTACCCCATCAGTTTGTACCGTTGATGGCAGCAACTTAGAAATTGTTAGTGCTGGAATTTGTCGGATCGAAGCAAACCAAAGCGGTGATGCTGAGTGGAAAGCTGCACCCGAAAAAGCGGTAACTCTATTTATCGGGCAACCGACATTCACAACTTACCTTCCAGTTGTTACAAAGTAAAGACTGGTCAGAACTTAGCAAGTTAAGCGTGTGCGTTTAAACATGTACCACGCAAAAACGGCGTCATCTTTTCGATGACGCCGTTTTTTGTTTCCCAACAAAATAGTACATTTCCCTACACTTATGCCTTCAAAAGTGAGCTTTCAGCACCGTGTTTTATTGAGGGGGACTTTAGTAATTTATCAGTTTGAAAAAGAGTCGAAAATGTAAGAATCAAAAAAAGGATAAAGCCATATTGTGTAACAGGTAAGTCGCAAAGAACACTTATTTATTGGCGCTACACGCTTGCCCACAAATTTCCACCCAGCGTTATCTTCCATCTACAGAAAGCCCGTTATCCGATATTCATCTTCTTTCCAAATGACTTTAATTCTGAATAAAAAAACAAACAAATCCGCTTTTACCTTGCTTGTTACGCTTTTTCTGGCCTCGATTTTTATCATATTGAATGTGGTAGTTGCCCTAGCAAATGATCACATTATTTATGTTGATAGTAGCGCAACGGCCGGCACAAACACCGGTGCCAGTTGGGCAAACGCATTTACCGATTTACAGTCAGCCCTTGATGCGGCCGAAGCTGGGGATGAGATTTGGGTCGCCAATGGAGTTTACAAGCCCTCAGTTCGCTCGATTTCAGACAAACCGAGAAGCGTAACATTTGAACTGATTGAGGGAGTTAAGCTGTACGGTGGGTTTGCAGGTGGGGAAAGCAGCTTAACAAGCCGCGATTGGGAGTCGAACCTAACGATTTTATCGGGCGACATTGACAACAATGACACCGATGTCAACAGCAATAGCGGCGTTACCACCCACTACGATTCAGTTCAGGGGGATAATGCGTATAGCGTTGTGATTGGGAACAACAGCATCACCTATACCAACGCCACAGTTTTAGATGGCTTTACAATCACCGGTGGAAAAACAGAGGGAGGTTCTGGGGAAGCTGGTATCAGTGATGGGCCGGGGATACGCTTTTTTGATGGAGATAGCCCGGTTTTGCGCAACCTGCATGTGATTGGTCACTTGGGATCAGATGACGGGGGCGGCATTTATTTCCACGATAACAACGACCCTGTTTTAGAAAACATCACGATTGAAAATACATCCGCCAATGATTTTGGTGGAGGGATTATGTTTTTCAGCTTTAATAATCCTACGTTTAAAAATGTTTCGATCATAGGCACAAAGGGGAGATATAGCGCCGGAATCTATCTGCATGAATCAAATACGGCCGAATTTGTGAATTTCTATGCTTGTCGTAACGTGAGTACGTCGTCTAACCCAAATGGAAACGGCAATGCGGGCACAGGGCTATCTTTTGCCAGCAACAACGTTATTCAAGTCTCTAATGCCGCATTTGCAGCCAATGTGGCGGGTGAAAACGGTGGTGCGATCCGCATGCGGGCGAATAATCAGCTGACACTCACCAATGTCTCGATGGCGGGCAACCAAGCCACAAACGGTGGCGCCGTTTATCTGAAAGAAGCTGGCAATAATGTAACCATCGTCAACAGCATTATTTGGGGGAACAGCAGTGAAGTTGTTGAAGGAACAAGCGGCACGATCAACACAACCTATTCGATTATCGGCAACGGATCTGCACCAAGCGGTACTGGCAATGTTTCGAGCCCAAGTAGCCCATTCACCACAAATCCTACAAACGGTGCTGATAACGCGTGGGGAATTGTAAGCGATACACACGATGATACGTGTGGAAATTTAGAGGTTCAAGAGTCATCAAACGCGGTTGATGCGGGCTCCAACGGGGCGTTGCAAGCTGATCGATTAGACATAGACGATGATGGCGATACGGCCGAAAATATGCCGTTAGACTTGAATCAGGTTGCCCGGGTATTTGTTTCAACCGTTGACATGGGTGCTTATGAATTTTCGACACCACGAACGGATCAAACGATCACGTTTACAGAACCGGATGACAATGTTAACCGGTTTATCAACACAACAATCGATGTCGCTGTTTCAGCTTCATCGGGCCTACCCGTTACGCTAGAAACAACCACACCGGCCGTCTGCTCGCTGTCAGAAACCGAGCTTACTTTAAACCAATCAGGCACCTGTATCATCACAGCTTCACAAGCGGGCAATGCAAATTACAGTCCGGCCGCCGATGTTACCAGAACGATTTTTGTGAATAAATATGATCAAGAGATTGATTTTTCAACACCGGCCACCACTATCACAGCAACCCTACAGCAAGAGATCGATCTGCAAGCGGTCGCAACCTCCGGCTTAGCCGTCTCATTTACCTCAGCCAATGAGGCTGTTTGCTCAATAGATGGCAATACGGCAACCATGTTGGCTGAGGGGGCCTGTTCGATCACAGCTTCGCAGGCGGGCAACGCCGAATTCAATCCGGCTGCTGATGTAATCCGGACAATTACCATTGGGAGACAATCCCAAGTCATCGATTTTGAATCTCCGGCCGAAACAGACACATTTGTTTTGGATCAAGAGGTTGATCTTGAAGCAACAGCCTCATCTGGCCTCCCGGTCACTTTCACAACCAGTACGCCAGCGATCTGCACGATATCAGAGGTAACCGTACGGATGATTGCACTTGGCACCTGTCGCGTCACCGCGTCACAAAGCGGGAATAGTGCGTATCAAGCGGCCGACTCTATCACCCATGTTCTCATCGTTGGCGAAAAGCAGAATCAAACAATTGAAATTACCAGTCCACAAGGATCTGAAAAGCTAAACCCCGGCGACATTTTTACCTTGGCGGCAACAGCAACGTCAGGATTACAGGTCACCTTCACATCAGCGACTCCGACCCTGTGCAATATCGCGGGCAGTTCGGCCACAATGCTTAACTTGGGCGACTGCAAGATTACGGCTTCGCAAGCTGGAGACGACCAATACAATCCGGCCCCTAATGTTGAAATAACTATTTCTGTTAAGCGGGATCAGGAGATTATGTTCCCAACTCCACCTGCGGTTCAAAACGCAACGGTTGGAGACACAATCGTATTAGCGGCGTCAGCAGACTCAACACTATCGGTCGTCTTCACATCGCTTACCCCACAAGTGTGCCAAATTAGCGGCAGTTCGGCCGAGATTACCGCGTTTGGCACCTGTTCGATTGAAGCCACACAAGCTGGAAATGACGAATGGTTCTCAGCGCCAGCCCAGACATTGACCTTCGTCATCGAATCCCCGATGCAGACGATATTCCTACCTGTTGTGCGTCGCTAACGCTTCATAGGCGTATGATCAGGTTTCGGGTGTCTCTAAGGCGCACCGGCGACTTTGAAAGGATTATTTGATTACGTTGATGTGATTCGTAGGCTCGTTACGATTAGTTTGTAGCAGCTGGATCAGGTGTCCCTTGTGGTTCGTCATCCGGTGTTGATGAAAAGCTTTCATCGAGGGGTAGCGTTTCAAATACCGCTGGATCTAACTCAACCAGCACGCTGCTTACCCATCCATACCCATCAGTTAGACTTATTTTGAACCAAGGAGTCCCATACGAATTATTGGCATAAGACCATATCTCAATGTCCGCATTGGCGCTGCGCTGAGCCAATACTTGGAAATCAACACCGGGGCCACTGCGAATATTCGCCTCTTTCAGAGGGACATCTTGATATGTGTCTGTGATCTTAGCGAGGATGGGATCTTCCAACTGCGGAGCAACAGACTCTTCAGCCACTGTGGTTGGCTCCACATTTTCATCTCGGATGGGTTGATTCTCGGCCTCGTCATTGTTCCGGCCGTCAATGTTGCCTGATGGCACCGCAGTTACTACAACATTAGTCGGGGTTGGAGATGGTGATGAAAGCACAACCACGGCTGGTTCGCGTGATGGTGTTTCACGGACAGGAACTTGTATCACCAAGCTTGGCTCGGCCGAGACAGGTTGGCTGGTACGGGTTAAATAAAAGGCTGCGGCCGATGCACCTACTACAATTACAACAAGTAACATTCCCACAAGGGAAAGTAAAAAGCGATACCGTTGAAAAAACGGCGGGGGGGCTTCTTGGTACGCTTGTCTTGCATGGGTGACTGCAGGTTCTGGCCCTTCTACATTTAGATGAGTAAAGATGCCCCATTCGATTTCCGGCCGACGTGTGTCACAATGCTCGATCAACGCATCTAAACGGCCGCGCCGCGATAGCATCATAAGCAAGTTGCGTACGCTCGACTCTTTTGTGCGTCCCCCCAAGGCAATGTAATCAATGCCCAAGTCAAAACTTAAGTCTTCCAGTTCATCCTGAGAAAACCAAGTAATCAAGATTTGTTTTAGTTGTATTAATTGTTGTTGTCTTAGCTCTTGTCCGGTCATCTAGACTTGAATTACTTCAATCACACCTTTCGCTCAAAAATCGTCCTTGATGAATGGGTGTAATTATTTTAATGAAAATTGGTTAAGCATCTTTCTCAGCTCGCCACTAACTAATACGCTAAAGTATAGCATTTCGGTTCAAATCCTTATCGAATAAATGAGGTAAATTTTTCCCAAATCCGCCGCCCATTATCAAAAAATTCACTCTCTAAACAAGAATATTAAGACCAATAGGCCACTTAAAAATGAAAGTCAGCAGGATAAAAGCGAAAGTTTCTACCAGATTTTCAGCTTGAAGGGGGGATAGAAGGAGCCTCTATCGTTGGTTGATCCCCCCAGCGGCGTACAAGCCGAGACAGGGAAACACTGAGAACAAAAAGCAGCAGGGCACCCGCTAAAGCCCATGGATTAAGCTCCGGTGTTTCAGCTAAAAAATCACCTTCTATCGATGACCCAAACAGGGCAAACGAGATCGTACCGGGCAAGCCGCCCAACAAAGTTCCCAATACAAAAGCGGGTAGCGACAAACGCATAAAGCCGGAAAAGTAGCTCACCACATCATAGGGTAGGTAAATTAAGCGCATGAGGAGAACTGATTGGAACGAGTTTGTTCTTAACTGGTCGGAAAACCGGGTCAGCATCGAGCGCTTGAATCGATCAGAAACGAGCGATTCGCCAAAAAAGCGGCCGACAAACCATGCCAGCACTGACGATGCATTGCTCCCCACAATTGCGAGAATGGCCCCAACAACAGGTCCGTAAACATAACCGGCCGCAATGGTTAAAAATGTGGATGGAAAAAATACAATCGGCTGAACAATATAGAAAACGACGTATAGGATCGGCCCCCAGACCGAGTTATGCGCAAACTCAATTAGCTCATGCACAATGTCAAACGCAGACATGTTTGTCTGTTGCGAATAGCCCCAAAATGTCACAATGACGACAACCCATATTATAAATGTTATTGAGCGAAATATTCGAGTAGATGCGTTGTTCATGTCCGCAAACCTTTCGTCGTTTTAAAGGTATTTAGTAGATGAGTTTTCAGATTAGAACCTTACTCTCTATCGCATCGATTTGAGCAAAAAACCAAGAATAACGCCAATATGAACACGTTTGGATACTAACAAAAATCTCCCGGCCGTCCACAACTCTTTTTGACCGGTCACCAAGCCTAGCTAATAGGTATAAGCTTTTATGCGATCATTGTCTACAGATCAACCGCCTAAGAATTAAGATGAAGGTCCCGCATTGATGCTAGCTGGATTGATTTTGCACTTGCTCAGTTGGCCCCCACCAATTTATGCAGCTCATGCTCAAATTAACTGCGGACACTTTTGAATGAACAAAAGTATCCACAATTAACTTTCTACTGAAATTTACTTCAGAACCACGAACACAAACGGCCGTTTGCCTGTTTCTTCGTGCAAGAAACGGATCACAGATTCCTCGATCAAGTGGGTTAATTTCTCACCGGTCTTTTTAGAACCGTGGCGATTAACAACTTCCCGAATCACCTGCTCTACCCCATCAAACAGTTCGTCTTCAAGGTTTAGATATCCACGGGTGATAAATTCAATTTCTCCGGCAATTTCGCGCCCCTTAGCTGGAACACCCATGACGAAGAAACCGCTGTCGGCAAGACGTTCCCGATCGCGCAAAACGCGTCGGGTCACATCGCCACCTTCGCCAGAACCGTCGATATAAATGTATCCACCTTTAAGCCGTTCTTGAACATCTAGCCCGTCACTGTCCATCTCAACGGGGGTTCCATTTTCGATAATGGCCACATTCTCTTCAGGGATACCCATGTCGTAAGCCAGTCGCGCATGTGCAACTAAATGGCGCAGCTCTCCATGTACCGGAATCAGATATTTAGGGCGAACAAGATTGATCAACAGTTTCATCTCTTCTCGGCTAGCATGCCCAGAAACATGAACGTCGGTCAGATCTTCGTACACCACGTTAGCCCCCAAGTGGAACAGTCGGTTGATGATTCGGGTGACCGTTTCTTCGTTACCCGGAATGGTGTGAGCCGACAACACAACTGTGTCCCCCGCCTCTAAAGTTAAACTCCGGCTGCGGTTCCAAGCTAATCGGCCGACAACGGATGTGGGTTCACCTTGTGAACCGGTAACCATGTAAACGATTTTAGAGTTTGGCAATTTGCGCGCAGCATCCAGATCTACAATCAAATCTTCAGGCAGATCAAGATAGCCCATTTCAAGCGCCATGCGCACGTTGTCTTTCATAGACCGGCCGACAACGGCCATTTTACGGCCGTGTTTAATTGCAGCGTCTCCCACTTGTTGGATGCGAGATATGAGTGACGCGAAGGTTGCAACAATGATACGGCCGGTCGCCTCAGCAAATACTTCATCCATCGCCTCAGTTATCACCGTCTCTGACTGAGTCCAGCCAGGGCGGGTCGCGTTGGTGCTATCGGCTAAAAGACACATCACACCCCGTTGAGAAAACTCAGCCAGCTTTGCAAAATCTGGTGGCCAGCCATCTACTGGTGTGTGATCGAACTTATAGTCGCCAGAATGGACAATTAAGCCGGCCGGGGTGGTAATTCCAAACCCAACACAATCGGGGATACTATGAGCCATATGGAACGGCTCAACAATAAAGTGACCGATGCTAAGCGTATCTCCCGCTTGCATCTCAAAAATCTCAGTTTCAGCCAATAGTTTTGCATTTCGCAATTTTACCCGCAGCAAACCGGCCGTAAGCGGGGTTGCGTAAATGGGTGCCTTCACATCCTGCATCAAGTGAGTGACCGCACCCACATGATCTTCATGGCCATGGGTAAACAGAACCGCTTGAATGCGATCCAATTTGTCCTTGATGTAATTAAAGTCAGGAATAATGTAGTCAACCCCTAACATGTCGTTTTCTGGAAACATAATCCCGCAATCGATCAAGATGATTTGATCATCATATTCGATACAGGTCATGTTTTTTCCGATTTCCCCCAGTCCGCCCAGAGGAACTATGCGTAATTTTGAATTCATTTAATCTCCGTTTGGGCATCAACGGTAAAGTGTTTCCTTCACCCGAAATTTGTCTATGTGATCTCTCCAAACGATTTCTCAATCGTGGCGCCTAAACACGTTAGCACCTATCTGATCACAAATAGCCAATATTGATACCCTATAAATAGTTTGTTGAAATAAGGTTTGAACTACAGATTAGGTTTCTGTCCCAGATTTAATCTGTAGTCGGAAAGGAACGGAAATCACTGTGGGACAATCATTTGAAACCCGTTCCTTGGTGAGCTTGTGAACTGTTTTTCGTACTGAAAAAGCAACAAGGCATTCACAAGTTAGTTCTAAATAGTTTTTAAGGCAGGCCCCGTAAATTGCAATACGTACCGAATTTTAAGCCGCAGGTTTCTTAGCAGAGGCAGCCGCGACATCGTACGCTAAAATGAGAACAGTGATATTGTCATGCCCACCCCGTGAATTTGCTAAATCAATCAACTGCTTAGTTGCATCTTCAGGGGATTGGTTGGCGACAATCTCCTTGATCTCTTCATCTTTCACGTGGTTGGTAAGTCCATCTGAGCAGAGCAGCAAATGGTCATCCGGTTTTAAAGAAACTTGATAAATATCAACAACAGGGGGCTGTTCAGAGCCAATGCTTTGCAAAATAATATTGCCGATATTGAGCGCATCAGCCTCTTCGGCCGTCACAATCCCTTCTTCAAGCAGTTTAGCAATCAAGCTATGATCTTTCGTGATCTGCACAATGCTGTCATCCGAGATCAAATATCCTCGGCTATCACCAACATTGGCAATAACGGCCGAATGATCTTTTAGCGCGGTGGCGACAATCGTTGTCCCCATACGGCGATCATCTTGACGCTCGTCGATCAGCTTACACAAATCAAGATGCGCTTTTTCAATAGATTTTTTTAAGCGGTCCCCAAGATCCTCTTCAGAATCAGCAAGCTTTAAAAAATGGAAAATGACTTTTTCAGATGCATAGCTGCTAGCAACCTCACCTGCATCAGCCCCACCTACACCATCCGCCACAATGTAGAGCCACCCATCCTGAGCTGCTTGTTCCTTATTCTGGGGTTCATGACCAATGACAAAGTCTTCGTTGTGGTCACGAATTCTGCCGGTATCTGTTGAATAAGCACTGCTAATTTTGC
>JAHDEN010000063.1 GCA_020628815.1 Chloroflexota bacterium
GTGTGGGTGAGTCACCAACGGTGGGTGCGCCTCCGGCTATCGCCAACGCTGTGGTCGATGCACTATGGCACCTTGGTGTAACCAACATCGACATCCCGATCACGCCGCAAAAGGTATGGAAAGCACTGCGCGATGCGGGTGTGACTGAATAGAATGCAGTAGTCCATTAATTAAGAAATCGGTAGGTCAGTGCCCCTTAGCATATGTACTGATCTATCGATTCACCAAATGTTGAGTGGATGTATTTTAGTACAGCTCGGAGCATTCATATTGATGAAAGATAATATATAATCGGAATATCTATGGATTATTGGAAGCCGCAAATACTGAAACACACGCTGAAAAATGGCAAAACTGAATATGCTATCCATGAGGTATACTTTAATAGTAATGATGAGGTCGAAACTTGGACACAAGATGCAATTAGTGACAGGTTTAAAACCAAAAAATTGCTAAAGGCGAGTCTCATTGAATTTATTAATTCAGGGAAAGAAAGTATTGTTTGCGGTGATAAAAAGTATTCTTATTCCCTAAATAATGTGAAATTTTGGCTCGAGTATGTTGAAGATAAAACAATTGACTATAAAAGTTGAACACCAGCCAGCCTTGCTCATAACTAGAATATTTTCTAGGTAATTAGTTTGCCAAATGTTTGATATAAAGGATCAAAGTCCAGAAGGAAACCTTGTGCGGATGTTGCAGCTTACGGCTGCCATTATGATTTTTTTAGGCGTTGCGCGGCTCAGCCAAGCAGGCGGTTTATCCGACTTCGATGTGTTCATCAACTCGCCAGAATTCATGAATGTTTTGTTTGGCGGATGTTCATATTTAGGCGCCTATCTAATTCAAAGACGAAATAATTTAGCGTATATCCCAATTGCAGTTGGAGCCCTATACCCGCTATCCGTTAGCCTGACAACCGGACTGCCATTAAACATTGTCCTGATTATCTTTGGGGCATATATTCTTTTTCGGATATGGCGTTTACATCAGGCCAGTTACTTCGAGTAAACGGTAGTCCGTTTACCGTTTACCAAAAACTATGTTTGACGACTATTTTTCAAAAGCACACGAACTAACCGAAAAAGGGGAACCTTTCGTCACCGCTACGGTGGTCCGGGCCGAAAAGCCAACATCTGGCAAACCGGGTGACAAAGCGATTGTCACCATTGATGGTGTCATGCACGGCTGGATTGGTGGCTCTTGTGCTCAACCGACTGTCGTCAAAGAGGCACTCAAAGCACTGACTGATGATGAATCACGCCTAATTCGCTTGTCTACAGACCCTGAAGGGCAAATGCCGCGTGAGGGGTTGACCGATTTGCCGATGACCTGCTTTAGTGGCGGTACGCTAGAAATCTATATCGAGCCGGTCCGGCCGAAGCCACGCCTGCTGATCATCGGAAACTTGCCGGTTGCGCAGGCGCTATGTCACTTGGGCCATGCGATGAACTACCACGTGATTGTGGCTGACCCTGACACCAAAGGGGCCGCCATGCCACATGCCAACGAGATCATCACCGATTTAGACAAAGTTGGGGACGCGATTTCACCGATGACGTACGTCGTCGTAGCAACACACGGAAACTTTGATGAAGTGGCGCTTGAAAAGGCGATTAAGGCCCATGTGCCATATGTTGGATTGGTGGCAAGCCAGCGCAGAGCCTCGGCCGTGCGTGACTATTTGCATATGGCCGGGTACGATGACAACGACCTGCTGGCGCTCAAAGCCCCGGCCGGGCTCGACATCCAAGCCCGCCGTGGGGACGAAATTGCGTTGAGCATCATGGCCGAAATCGTAGAACGCCGTCGCAACGCTGAAAACCTAGATCTGGCCCTGATGCGGGAGCAGTACGAAGTAGAGGTTGAGGCTCCGGCAATCGCCATCGACCCGATTTGCCAGATGGAAGTGGTGATTGAAACGGCCAAACATGTGCATGAGCATGCTGGGGAGATGTTTTACTTTTGCTGTCCGGCATGCAAGCGGGCCTTTGCTAAAGACCCTGAGCCGTATTTGGTTTAATCACCGATAAGCTGGCGATCTAATCCTTAAATTTTATAGGTCGGAAATGCGGCCGTCAGTTCAGCCACAACCTCTTGCGCCTTGCTAATCACGGCCGGGTCCGGCTCATACCCCTCAGCCGAGAACCAAATATCAGCCAGCAAATTGCCTATTTTTGCCATCTCAGCCTCCCCCATGCCGCGCGTGGTAGCGGCCGAAACGCCCAAGCGCACCCCGCGCCATTTTTTGATGCTGACAGGATCACCCGGCAACGCATTTTTATTGCAGGTTAACCCCGCATGTTCAATCACCTTTTCCGCCTGATCGCCGGTTAATCCGGCCGGAGCCACATCGGCCAACATCAGATGATTATCGGTTCCCCCACTCACAATCCCGATCCCACGATCAGCCAAAACCTCGGCCAAGGTGCGTGCATTATCGACCACATTGTGCGCCCATGTCTTAAATTCCGGCCGCATCGCTTCACCCAAACAGACCGCTTTTGCCGCAATCACATTTAAATGGATGCTGCCCTGCGAACCGGGAAAAACGGCCGAATTCAGTTTCTTTTTCCAAGCCGGATCTTTGGTCAAAATCACCCCGCCCCGTGGGCCACGCAGGGTTTTGGTCGTGGTGCAGGTCACAATGTCCGCATGGTCTATGGGGGATGGATGGGCGCCGCCTGCAACCAATCCGGCGATGTGAGCCATGTCTACCAAAAACACAGCATCGACGCCTTTGGCGATTGTTGCCATTCGTCCAAAGTCGATCACACGGGGATAGGCGGAGCCACCGGCGATAATCAGCTTCGGCCGGTGCTCCTGTGCCAACTGCTCCATCTCTTCATAATTGATCTGCCCCGTATCCTCATGCACCCCATACGACACAACGTTGAACCATTTGCCTGACAGGTTGGGTGGTGCGCCGTGGCTCAGGTGACCACCGGCCGAGAGTGACATACTCATCACCGTATCACCCGGCTTGAGAAGTGCAGTAAACACGGCTAAATTCGCCTGCGATCCAGAATGGGGCTGCACATTGGCGTAGCCCGCCCCATACAGCTCACAGGCTCGATCAAGAGCCAACTGCTCCACTTCATCAATGATTTTGGCTCCACCATGAAACCGATTGCCGACGTACCCTTCAACCGTTTTATTGGTGATTTTCGCCCCCAAAGCATCCATCACCGCTTGGCTGACAATATTTTCAGATGCGATCAATTCGATCTGATCAATTTGCCTTTTGGCTTCACGCTGCAAAATGTCGGCCACGGCCGGGTCTGACTGTTGAATCGGTTGATTGAAGAAAAGAGAATCCATGAAGAGGGTGTCCTGCGTGTCACATGGTGTGTGATTTTAAAACGCATCACGTACCACGGTTTTGATAATAAATTGATAGGGGTGGATGGTATGCGAACTAAGAAATGATGCAAGGCAAAACCGAACGAAGTACACTCCAAATATGCGTCGTTTTATCGAATCATTATCACTCACACTGGGCGGGCTTTTAGTGGGATGGCTTCTGCTCGAGATCATTCTGCGCGTAGGTGCCACCGCATTTCCGTTCACCATCACCGCACCCATGCGAGATGTAAATCGACATCCGTTTACGAGCGAAAAAATCTTGCCTGAGCAAATTTGGATTGATGACGACAGCTATCAACTAATTACCCCACCCGGGATTGATAATGAGTTTCAGTACCCTGACCCACGTATCGGCCTCCACGTCTCCACAAAAAACTGGTTAGATGCCGGTTCACACGTCGGCTTTCGTGTGCCTGACTTGGCTTGGGAACCGGCTTGGCCGGTCGATGCGGTCGTTGTAGGAGACTCGTTTAGCTTTTGCTATGTTGAATATCAAGATTGTTGGATAGATTTATTGGCAACTGAACACAGCATCAGCATGGTTAATTTGGGATTGGTCGCGACAGGCTCAATTAGCCATCAAAATGTGCTAAATACATTTGGGCTACCTCACGATCCCAAGCTGGTCATTTGGCAGTGGTACGGGAACGACTTTAACGACGATTATGGATTCACGACGCTGTATGGAGAAAATGCGGCCGAACGCAAAGGGGAAGATTCGGTGCCACCCGGCCTGTTACGGCGCAATTCGGCCGTTGCCAGCATTGTGCATGCGATCTCCCAATCTCGCCAAGGATCACAGCAGTACAGCCGCTTTATCGACCCTCATGCCGCTTCAATTGGCGACGAGACAATTTGGTTTGGCCGACCCTATATGCAAGAGGCGTTTAGCCTGAACGAACAGAAAAACAGAGAAGGGCAGGCGTTAAGTGAGCGGGTCATCCAAGGCGTTCAAGAGAGCTTGACGGCCGACGGGATTGAGCTCATGATCGTGCTGATGCCGACGAAAGAAGAGGTTTACGCGACGTGGACGGCCGATGTGTTGGGAGCCGGAGTCTTAGATGAAATTAGCCAAGGGCGGCTTGAAATGCTTGAATTTTGTGTGCAGAACCGGCTTACTTGCTTAGATATGACTCCCACACTCACAGATCAGGCCAATGTAGGCAACCTTGTTTACCATGCTCAAGATACTCATTTAAACAGCCTTGGGAACAAGATTGTGGCTGACAAATTAGCGGCCGAAATCCCCCTGATTTTAAACAAATAAAACGTGCTCCGTGCTTACCAAACAAAGACCAGTCCGGTTTTTGCAAACAACTGCTCTAAAAACCAGAAAGAAATAGAAACCTGACTGGTCTGTAGTGCAAGAGCTTATCCCGTACTCCCTTCAAGATAGGTCACCAAATCCTGGAAATCTTTGGGTGACATCTCAAGCCCATCTTCGCGCCGTTTGCGCTCCCCCAACCAAACGTGCCCCTTGTCACCCACTAGCAATCGGCTGGGAATAGATGGTGCCAGCGTTGGCGGCCGCATGACGGGCAACCCGGGATTCCGCTTTTCATCCAACGTATCAAACATTGAAATCTCGTTCCAAGTAAACAATTTTACCAAGCGACGCTGCTTGCGCGGGGGCACATAGCAAAACAGGGTAATTTCTTCAGCCTCAGCTTTTAACGACAAAGCCATGCAGTACCACCCATTTGGAATCTGGCGCTCCCGGCCGGATTTCACAAACCGCCCCATCCTAAAAAACCATTTTGTAACTTGCCAGTCGTCTTTGTCTTCGATGACTTGTCGCACAGAATCCTGGACCGCATACGTTAACACCTTTGTGCCAGGATCAACTGTTAGCTCATGGCCGGAGGGCAACATCTTTTTCAAAAGCGGGTCACTCAACCACAAAATAAAGGCGGAACCAAACAGGGCAGCGATCACAGATATAAACAAATAATCGCCCGATTGACCGCCAAAAATATTAGGCAATTGTCTGTAGAAAATGCGGTAGGTTACGACAATAAGGACAAGTAGGATGACCGGAGCAGCGATACTGATCCCTTTATGGTCTTGATTGAGTTGGTACACCTTTTTTTCCATCTGCAGATTGTACAGATGTGTGGTGAAAAGTGGCAAGGCAGAAGTATGAAGTTTTAAGCAAGATGCTTAGTTGAGTTACCCCTCTTTACTGCCCCAATGGCATTGGCATCGGGCATGAGGCTGGCAGAGCGCCAGGTAATATCCGATCTCTGGCACGGGCTGCAAGGTCGATCGGGATATAGCTCCACTCAAACCGGGTCCGTAATTGATCTGATTGTTGCGGGTATGGCATGTCAGGAACGGCCGGAACAATAATGTTGCAGTTAGGGCATATGTCAGCTTTGGCCCGATTAATATTTTCAGACGCTCGCCACAATTGCATATCGTGGGCCACTAAAATAGCGGACTCTTTGCCAAACTGCGCCATGCGCTCAAGGGCGCATACAGAAATATCGCCTGAGTGCAGATCTACCGCATCGTCATGAAAATCTATCCGATGCAGAGCGACATCTCCGGCCGTGCAGCTCAAATCCCCCTGAGCACATTGAGCCACCCAAACCCCTTCTTGGGCAAAAATAGTTGTGACCTGTGGGAATCTTTCCAACGTATACGCCAACAAGGCTTCATTGGCAGCACCTGGTGCCATCGATCCATCTGGATAGCGCTCAAACCCAAATCCCATAATAATGGCGGTATCGGCCGCCGCCGGGTCACCTTGCGGCATCGCACGCAGTAAAGGTGAAGGAAAGAAAACGAGTGCCAAATAGATAATTCCACTTAAAAGGAATAGTTGAGAAGCCAGCCTTAAGATTCTGTTTTTGATCAATGGAGGTAGCCCCTGATTTAATAATAAACCATCATCATACGGCTTTTTAGAGAGGATCATGCGAACGGTAAACCTGCATAGGGTGTCTGTTACTGCGCCAATTTCAACTTTTAAGAAAAACTCCGATCCCCTCAATTCCGGCAAAGCTCCCACAAATTTTCGGCCGATATCACCCAGCCGATATGTAATAGTTTACCCATAATCAAAAATCTCCCATCACCCATTAGTCCTGTTCAATTTGAAAAAAATCTCTAATAATGCAAGTAGTTTTGTAAGCTAGCGCTTCCATAATACCTATGAACAAACAACCTCCTTTTTTCTCCTTTTAACAAAAAGGCACCATCCTCCAGGTGCCTTTTTTGTTTCTACCCACTACTTTGTTTTGAAAAAAGCCACTTGGAAATTGAACAATCCAAGTGGCTTTTTTTGATTCTAAATGACCTGAGTTTTGCTTAAGCTCGGAACGTCTTATCCCAAACTGAGGCTGAGTCAATTAGGCCAACAGATCTGGCATCGCACCGGCCGCTTCTTTTTGAAACTGCTTGGTGTACAAATTGTAGTAATGCCCCTTCTGCCGAATAAGTTCAGCATGAGAGCCAATTTCATCAATCTGTCCATCTTTTAGCACAATGATGCGATCCGCACGTTTGATCGTTGACAGCCGGTGAGCAATCACAAAGCTAGTTCGTCCTTCCATCACATGATCCATCGCTTGTTGAATCAATGATTCAGTCAGGGTATCTACAGAGCTTGTCGCCTCATCCATAATGAAGATGTCTGGCTGAGCCAAGATGGCACGGGCCAAACTCAGCAGCTGCTTTTGCCCTACTGAGAGCAACACACCACCTTCACCAACTTCGGTTGAATATCCGTCGTCTAACAGGGTGATGAAATCGTGTGCTCCGGCCATTCGAGCGGCCGTCACAACTTCTTCATCGGTGGCAGTTAAACGGCCGTACCGAATGTTCTCCATCACCGTACCTGAAAACAGATGGGGCGTTTGCAACACCATCCCGATACGCGAGTGGATCGAATCGAGCGTTAGGTCTTGATAGTCGGTTCCGTTAATACGAATTTGACCAGAGACCGGCTCGTAGAAGCGGCACAACAAATTAACCACAGTCGATTTACCCGCACCGGTTGGACCCACCAACGCGATTGTCTCACCCGGTTTAACCGTCAGGCTAAAATCGTTTAAGACCGGTTTGTCCGCTTCGTAACGGAAATCAACATGGTCAAACTCGATGGTGCCACGGATGTGATCAACTTTCTGGGCTTTCAAGCGGTCAACTACATCCGGCTCTTCGTCGATGAGCGAGAATATCCGCTCGGCCGACGCCACAGCCTGCTGCATTGAAGCGAACACCCGCGCCATTTCCTGTACCGGCCAAAGCATAAAAGTGATGTATGAGATAAACGCTTGAATCGTTCCCACCGTAATCCAGCCTTGGTTATACTGGAATCCACCGTACCAAACGACGGCCGCAACCCCAAATGCGGTTAACATTTGGACCGCTGGCAAAAACAACGCAGAGAGCCACGCAGCCCGAAAGCTTGCATTAAACATCTCGCTGGTCAGCACCTGAAACTCCTCTAGATTTTTCTCTTCCCGTCGGAGCGATTTGACCACACGCACACCGTTAATGCTCTCACTGTAAGAGCCGGTTATCTTCGAGTTTGTGCGGCGCACAATGCGATACTCGCCAATAATCAGCTTCTGAAACTGAATGGCGACCACAATCAACACCGGAATGATAATGACGACGATCAAAGCCAGCTGCCAGTTGATGTAAAACATAAATCCAACCGCTGTTAAGATACCGGTCACACCCCAGGTAATATCGAGAAAACCCCAAGATACTAGCTCACCCACTCGGTTCACGTCAGATGTCATCCGTGACATCAACCATCCGAGCGGGGTGCGGTCGTAATAGGTAAACGATAGCTCTTGCAGCTTGGCGAACATCGATTTGCGTAGATCATATTGGGTCCAGTGGCTCAACATCGACGCGCTGAGAATAAATCCCGCAACACCGATAGCCAACACAATGGTGACACCAAAGTATTGCCACGCAATCGCCCTGAGGGCAACCATGTCTCCGGCTATGATCCCTTCATCAATAATCCGTTTGCTCAAAAACGTTTGATAGTTTTCAACAACGGCGACCAATACGGTCGAAAATAAAAATGTTACTAAAAGGGGCCAGTGGTTGAGCGACAGTTTGGCCGTCCGCAACAATACGCCACGGTCTACAGCCCCTTCAAATTCGTCTTCTTCAAAATAATTGTCAGACATTTGTTTGCTCCTGAGACATGATTGTCTCAGCTAATTGATTTGCGTGAGCAACAAACTCCAACGTTCGTTGCATATCATCTTTGTCGGCCGGCTTTACCGCTAAAGCTGCGCTACTGGCCCGCTCACGAATCACCTGATCAAAAAGCGGGTGCCATTCAGAATCAAGATTGGCTTTCGCCCACTCCAAACTAGCTCGTTTTGAATGGACTCGGCCCGATTCGAGCGTGTGTAACGTGCGGCAGTAAAAACCGGTGATAAATTGCTGATAAAAGCAGCTTGAATCTACACCGTGCTCAAGGATTTCTGAACCCCAGCCGGTCATGACTTGAAACACATCCACCTTCATCTGATCGATTGGGACAGGATTCATCAGTGTCTTAAAGTCAGGACCAAACATAGGGATCGCATGCTCATACAAGCACCAACGGACCACCAACGTATTGCAGTGTGTATCTCGCGTCATTTCACGAGCACCGTTGTCAAGATAGAGCAGTTTGAAATCAACTGCGGAAAAATCTTGAAGGATGTCGATTGGAAAATATGAGCCTTCTAAATGCTCAGCCCAGTAGATGTTTGATCGCCGGTCAAACATCTCACGATTAAATTCGCGGAGTTCTTCAAGTACCGGGCCATTCAAATCTTGTTTCAGCACACCGATAAAATCTACGTCGCTATGCTCATCCATGTCGCCGACAGCGGCCGAGCCTTGCAGATACAGGCCGATCAAATTGTCACCCAGTATCCGCTTGTGCCCGGCCGTAAAGTCAGCCAATAGCCCGTTTAAATCATCAAATTGAGTAAATTGCATCGTGCTGTTTAATCTCCAATCGCAGAAAGTTCGTCCTGCAAATCGTCTTCGATTTTCGCCTGCAGGTTAAACACTTGTTGATAAATTCCGGGCTGGTTGACCAACTCGTCATGCGAACCACGCTGCACAATCCGGCCATCATCCAGCACCAAAATCAGGTCTGCGATCATCACCGTTTGGATGCGATGCGCGATGATAAACGTTGTGCGATTCGCCATCAGGTTATTCAACGCCTCACGGATTTGTGACTCCGTTTCGGTGTCAACAGAGCTGGTAGCATCATCCAAAATCAGGATCGATGGGTTGCGCAACAGGGTTCTGGCCAGCGTTAAACGCTGTTTTTGCCCACCCGACAGGGTAACACCACGTTCACCCACCATCGTTTCGTACCCTTTGGGGAAGGTCATGATCACATCATGCACGGCCGCAGCTTTGGCCGCCGCAAACACCTGCTCATCAGTCACTTCACCACTCGCACCATATTTGATATTCTCTTTGATCGTGCGTGAGAATAGAAACGGTTCCTGCATGACAATCCCGATCTGCTTGCGCAGGTATTCACGCTGATAGTTCTGTAACGGCACATCGTCGATGGTGATCAACCCATCATCGTATTCATAAAAACGATCGAGCAAATTAACCAAGGTTGTTTTACCTGACCCGGTTCCACCGAGTAATGCCACGATTTGGCCGGGTTCAACCTCAAAAGAGATATTGTGCAGCACCGGGGGCTGCTCGTTTTTGTCACCGTCAGTTTCGTCCTGCTTGCGCGCCATCGCCCCAACCGTATTGGCAGAATCAACGGCCGAGCTGGCCAAAACGGTCTCGTAGCCAAAGCTAACGTTGTCGAACTTAACAGCACCACGAATGCCGTTGGTTGGCTGATGGTCACCCTGCAACAGTGGCTCACGGTCTTGGGCGATGATGTCTTGCACCCGGCCGAAACTGACGACAGCGGTTGACATTTGGGTCACCAACCGGCCGACATTCCGAATCGGCCAAATAATCTGCAATACCATCTGTGAATACGCCAAATACGTCCCCACACTGATATCGCCATTAATCGCCATACGTGCGCCCAAGTAAAACCCAAAGATCATTTGGGCACCGCAGATAATGTCTGTTACCGGCCAAAATGTGCCGTGCAACAAACCGAACTTGATGCCCACATTGAACTTTGCGGTGTTCTCTTTCTCAAAACGGTCCGTCTCATAATCTTGGCGAGCGAAGGCTTTGACCACACGCACACCGGAAACATGCTCTTGAAAGCGGTTTGAAAGACGAGATTCTTGTTCTTGAAAAATCTCGAACGCTTTCCCCACCTGTTTGAAAAAGAAGATCGACATCACGATGACAACGGGGACCACGATGGTCGACATAAATGCCAAATAGGGGCTTAGCAGATAGATGCCGGTAAAGTTGATGATGAACAGAAAGATGATCCGGCCGATCCCAATCGCTTGTTCAGCGTAGAACAGACGGATCGAATCCACGTCTGAGGTGACGCGGGAGATCAACTCACCCGTTTGGGTTTGATCGTGATAGGTAAAGGTAAGCCGCTGCAGATGATCGTACAGATAATCACGCACTTTCCGGGAGAGCGTTTCGGCCGTCCAAGATGCCCAACGGCCGCTGAAGTAGGTAAATACACCTTGAATAACGGCAAAAATCACAAACAGAGACGCCAACCAAGGCAAAATGTCTAGGATGTCTGTCTCGGCAACGATGGCGTTGATCCGCTCGGCCGGAAGCAGGGTCCCCTCACGCAGGGGTTGTTGCTCAAGCACGTTGTCTACGAAAAATGCCAGCAAAAAATAAATGCCTGTTCGGGCCAACGTCGCAATCGCAACCGCGACAATGGCGGCAAAATAGATGCGTTTGTAACCTGACATCAATTGCCAAACTCCGCTCAGTTTGGACGATCGGGCAATTTTCTTTAAATCAAAATTTTTATCTTGCAAGATTGCACCTCTTGGAGGTTATCGATAAGAAGTTGTCGGTTCACAATTGTCAGTCATCAGGTTAAATTCTGGCTCCCTGAAACGCGCCCTTTGGCTAGAGCAGGCTGATAACGAATAACTGTTAACTGAAAACTAGGAACTGGAAACAAAAAAGCCACGTGGTCGTTTAACCCCGTGGCTTGTGGCTCTTCGATGGAAAGGAAAAAAAAAGACCACGGGGCTGTTTGCGCCGTGGTCTTTGGAAAAGCGTTTGGTTTGAGTGTTAGGCTAGCTTGTCCTCAAAAATTAGACCACGGAGACGCAAAGGAAGTGGGATAAACCCAAGAGTTGCTTTTGCGCGTGCTTTATGAGTTGAATTTGTCATCTTAGTTTGTGTCTCCTAATAAAATTTCGGCACGGTTTTTGGTTTCTTCACGGCCGATGAGCCGAGTCTATCAGGCTTTGATTTTAGAGTCAACCCCGACTTTGTATTAGGGAAAAGAGAATATTCTGGGAAAAAGTCGGCCGTCTGATACCATCTAAAAATGATCAAAAAGACTCTAATTTCTCTGATAATTTTGTTGGTGGGGCTGGCGGCTGTAGCCTGCTCACAACCGGCTCCATCTGGTGGTGACGATGACGATCCCGCTGTGATTTTAGGCCCTTCATCTGATTCAAACACAGGGCTAGATGGGATATCTAATTTCCAAATTGTGATCCCGGCCAATGACTTGGGTAAAGGGACGCCGCGTATTCCGTTTATCATCATGGATGGCAGCCGCATGGTCAGTGAAGTTGAAGCTGTATTTATTACTGTTTTCGATTTGTCAGGCGACGAACCTACCCCGATCTGGGAAGGGCCAGCCACCAATTATTCAGACTATACGGTACCGTATTGGGTCTTTTACCCCACGATCGAAACAGTGGGCAATTTTGGGATGCGGGCCGACTTGCTAACGGCCGATGGAGACTCGAGCCAATCGCAATTTGCAGTTGCGATTCAAGAGGATGCGATTGCCCCCAACGTGGGTGATTCTGGCATTCCTAGTCAAAGCCCTACTGGCTCTGGTGACGAGTTAGCCATTATTTCGTCAGACCAGAATCCAGATGATGAGCTGTACACAATCACCCTTGAAGACGCTTTGAGCAATGGTTTGCCGACTATTATTTCGTTCAGCACTCCTTCATTTTGTCAAACTGCGATTTGCGCCCCAGTGCTTGATACAGTCAAACAGGTCAAAAACGAAAATCAAGGCTCTGCCAACTTTGTGCATGTAGAAATTTTTGGGGATTTTGAGACGTTTGAGACGGCCGCCACCGTTGATGAATGGCAGCTTCAGAGCGAACCATGGACCTATCTTTTAGACGGAGATGGTGTGATAACGGCTCGTTTTGCTGGACCAGTTTCACCAAGCGAATTAACGGCCGAATTAAATAAGATTGAGTAGATCAATCAGCTAATTTTTTGAGGAATTGGTCAAACTGAGAACGATATTCAGGATAGGTTGTCCACTTGATATCTTGCCCATCTCCAATTTCCCGGGGAACCATATGAAAGTGAAGGTGAAATATATCCTGCTGGGCAGCTCGGCCTGAGCTATTGATGATCTGCAAATTGGTCAATCCAAGCTTTTCTTGATAAAGCTCAGCAACTTGCTTAATAGCTGACATCACATCCTTTAATACAGGCTCGGGACAATGAAAAATATCCGGATAATGTTGTTTCGGAATGACAAGGGTATGATATGCGGCTGCGGGATTAATATCGAAAAATGCCAAAGTTGACTCAGTCTCAAAGACCTTTTTTGCCTCGACCTTCCCTTCCGCAATATGGCAGAAAATGCAGTTACCCATCAATCAATCTTTTGAACTGCAACTGAAGCCTTCTTATCAAAAAAGTTGGTGTAGACCCATTTTAATCCAACCAATCCGACCCCTAGAATAATCAAGAAAGCACCCAGCCATTGAACAGGCAAAAGCCATTCCCCTAAAAACAGAACTGACCACGTAATGGCTAAAAGGGTTTCTAGTGGGGTCATCAGGGCGATCTCACCCGACCCTAAAATGGCAACCGCTCGGTACGAGAAAAAGCGGCCGATCCAGCTAGAAAATAGGGCCAGCACGATGACCGCCACCCAGCTCCAAAAACTAGGGATTGCGAAATTTAATCCCCCCGTATTTAGGCCAGTGATCAGCCAAACGGCCGTCAGCAAAGTCGCTGTTGCGCTCACCACAAGCGTGGCAACCGCCCATGTGTTGTATTCGCTCAAATACCATTGCAGCGAAATCATGTGGAATGCAAAAAGCAGCGCACCCACAACAACAAACAGGACACCCTTTGAGCCAAGTTCACCCGAGGGGCCGATTAACAACCAGATCCCAGAAATACCCAACAGCAGGCGCAACCCACGAATCGGGGTGAATTTTTCTCCAAACACCGTCAGCAACGCCATGACAATGACGATATAGCAGCCGATGCCCAATACTGAGACAAAGGAGGCGGGCATCAGATCTAGACTGTTGAAATAGAAGTAGATGGCGGCCCCATTAATCAGTCCCGAAACGAGGCTGATCAATACGCCCCGTCTATCCATCGGCCGTTCATCACCGGTCGCTTTTGCTAAATTAGTAACCCCAATCGTGATTAAAAACAGGATCGCACCCGCACAAAATCGATAAGCCAACAGGGTGTTAGGCTCCATCCCATCTAAAAACGCTTGCCGCGCGATAGGCGAATTTACGGAGAACATAAAGTAGCTTAAAAAAGCAAAAGAAAAGCCGTGTCGTCTGGTCATAATCGAAGCGTAGCAGAGAAAGTATTTAGAGCAAAAAGCAGGCTGAGTTCTTATGCAACCGCAAGGTTGATGTATAATTAATCACCCCCTTGAGGATAAGTGTGACAGGATTTAAAGCAGGATTCAATAGAATAATTGGGCCAATCGGAGCGCTGTTTTTGCTTGGTTTAGCGGCCGTCCGGCCACTATTTGCCAGAGGGGATCAGCTTGCCTGTAGTGATGACATTACCTTTCACATCTTGCGCTTGGCTCAATATGACCACCTTTTCAGGCAAGGTGTCTTTTTTAGCCGCTGGGCGCCTGATATGGCCTTTGGGTATGGGTTTCCGCTTTTCAATTTCTATGCGCCTCTCTCCTATTATTTTGCAGAATTTTTCAGCCTAATCGCGGCCGGAGATTTAAATTTAGGCATCCGTTTAACCTTTGCTTTTGGCATCTTAGCCAGCGGCGTAACGATCTATTTCTTCGCCAAAGAATTTTTTAGCCAACCGGCCGCATTTGTCGCGGCCGTCGCTTATATGTATGCCCCGTATCAAGGGTACGATGTCTATTTTCGGGGGAATTTGGCTGAGTCATTTGCGTGGTGGCTTATGCCGCTCAGCCTGCTGTTTATGGCCCGATTGGTCCGCTCGAACAATTGGCGCTGGGCCGCCCCTACAGCGATTTCATTTGCGGCCGTCATTTTGTCTCACAACGCTTTTGCGCTTTTGTTTAGCCCATTGCTCGCCCTCTTCGGACTGTGGCTCGTATTGTCTCAGCAATCAACGGCCGACGGCCATTGGCAACTGGCCGAATGGATCAAAGTCGCCAGCGTGCTTGGCTTGGGGTTAGCCCTGGCCACCTTCTTCTGGCTTCCAGCTCTCATCGAAAGAGAGTTTGTACATACAGACCGGCTATTAGTTCCACCCACTTTTGTTTATTGGGGAAATTTTGTCACCTTGAGCGAGCTTTTCGCCCTTCCCCGCACCGTTCACCCTGACCTAATTAACCCATCCATTCCCCGTTCTTTAGGAGTACCACAGGCGATTTTAGCCGTCCTATCCCTCGCTATTCTACGGCGTGACCAATCGGACCGGACTGAAAAGTGGCTGGTCATTTTCTGCCGCCTCGGCTGTCACAATTTTCTTGATGACAGCCGCATCAACGCCGGTTTGGGAAATTGTTCCACTGCTTGAATTTGTGCAGTTCCCGTGGCGCTTTTTAGGGATTACGGCTCTAACGCTGGCGTTTTTAAGCGCGGCCGGTGTCGATGCGATGCGACCGGTTCAACCTCCATCTTCACCAACAAACAATCGGCAAAAGCCAATGTGGCTCGCGTGGTTGATTATTCCCATCATTGTGTTGTCAGCCCTATATTGGTTTGACCCGCGCTATTGTGAAGGGAACCAAGCGCCAACTGTGGCAGATATCATTTATCTCGAGAGCTGGTCAAACACGATCGGAACAACGGCAAAAGGGGAGTACATGCCAAAAACGGCCGACAAATTGCCGCCTGAACCGTACGCTACTCCGTTCTCAGCTCCAGAAAGTGTGGCTTTAAGTGATGTGAATCGAACCCCACTTCATTTTTCAGCCAGTTCAAACGAGACCGCCCCCTTTACGCTTACGGCCAACGTCTTTGATTATCCCGGCTGGCGAGCAACGCTGAACAACCGGCCGGTGCCGATTACCCCATCAGATGAGTTTGGGTTAATCACAATTGAAGTCCCGGCCGGAGAGCAGCTTATTGACATTGCGTTCCAAGAAACACCGCTACGCAAGCGGGCCAATTGGGTGTCGATCGTCGCCTTATTAGGTTGCTTGATGCTGTTTGTTCAAACAAGGGCAACCCAAACCGGTAAACCAGAGGATTCTTTCTCACCGATTTCTAGAACCCTAATTATCCCCGGCTTGATCGGTATTAGTCTATTTATTTTGTTGGGATGGGTGTTGCCCCGCACAGCTTCTGTGCTGATGCGCCCCCGTTTAAGCGAGATCAATGGTGCGCCTCCGCTGGCTCAATTTAACGGTGGCATTCAACTCATCGACTATCTCATTGACGCGAGATCAATGGCGGCCGATGATGTGATGAATGTACAGGTTGAACTGTATGCCCCTAACCAAACAGCATCTGATTATCAGGTCAATTTACAACTAACTGATTTCAATCAGATTAATTGGGTTAGCAAAGACGTTATCCATCCAAGGCTGTACAAAAATTACTACGAAAGTCGATTATGGCGGCCGGACCAGTATGCTGAAGATTTGCTTCAGATAGTTCCGATCCCCGGCACACCACCAGGAACGTACCAGGTTGAATTGGTTGTCTTTGATAAATATAGCAAGCAGATAGCCCCGGCAACAGACGGTCGTCTGTCATTTAATTTAGGTTCAATCGAGATCAGCAGACCAACGGAGCAAGTTCGGCCGGAGGATTTTGACTCTCAGTTTGAAGCCAATCTAGAGTTCAGCTTTTTACAGCTGATCGGATACGGACACGACCGGCGAGAGGCCAAAAGCGGTGATCCATTTGCTTTATCGATGGTCTGGCAAGCAAACGGCCGGCCGAAAAATGATGAGGTTGGCACGCTAAAACTTTTGAACGGCGCAAATCAAGTCAGCTTTGAAAAACCTGTCGAGCTAATTAGCCCCAACTGGCCCACATCGAAGTGGCGTGAAGGGGATATTTGGCGCGGGCAAAGCACGATGATCCTGCCCGCCACACTTCCATCTGGCGAATACCGATGGGAGCTGTGTGTACTTAATAGCTGTCACATACTGGGGCCACTTACGATTGAAGCGCCTGACTGGCTTTTTACCCGGCCGGAGGTTGACCTTGACCTCGGCTCGCCCGTGTTGGGAACGCTGACACAGTTAGCAGGAGCATCGTTTGACCAAACCGATCCGGCAAACGTAACTCTTGTATGGCAACCGCTTGAAACACCACCAGATACCTACAAGGTCTTTGTCCATTTGCTCAATTCGGCCGGTGAACTCGTGGCCCAATCTGACAGCATTCCGGCCCAAAACAGTCGGCCGACAACCGGCTGGATAGCCAATGAATTTATCATTGATCAGCATCAACTTTCCATAGATGGGGATTTGCCTGAGGGAACGTATAGGCTTGTTGCGGGGCTCTATAGCGCCAATACCTCAGCCCGTTTGATAACAGAAGATGGGAGCGACAATATACTAATCACCCAATTCGAAATTGAGTAGATCTGGTGTGATAGGAATCTAGCAAATTTGATAGGTTAATCAGATTGCGGGTTCAGTATACTTTTGCATAAGCGGGGCTAACCTTGCCTATTTTGGGACACTCAAAAAAGAGCCAAAATTAAACCCTATCAAAAACCTATCTGGAGAATTTAATGTATTCAAAGTCTATTCGATCATTTTCGGCGAGTATTTTATTACCTATGCTGTTTGTGCTAACCGGTTGCGGCTTCACCTTGGTTGAGCCAACGCCAACACCTGTGCCACCCACAAATACTCCGGAACCAACCGCCACAAATACTCCCACCAACACCCCAACCCCGGTTCCAACTAACACGCCCACGAATACACCAACCAATACCCCCACAAATACACCGGAGCCAACAGCCACAAATACCCCTACCAACACCCCTGAGCCAACCAGTACACCAACCGAGGTGCCAACTGAAACCCCAACAGAGGTTCCACCGACAAATACCCCTGTGCCAGCAACCAACACACCGGTTCCGGCCGAATCAAATTCAAATAATGATTCAGGCAGCGAAAACAATGACAATGGTGGTGGAGAGGGTGACTCAGACGAACCTGAGTTTATTACCCTCTACTACATCTCAAACCCAAGCGATATTTTAGGCGTTTTTCCAGTTGAAGATTTTAATGCTGAGTCGATGAAAAATAGTCTATTTACTGTACGCAATGCTTTAGGCACGATGCGCGCAAACGTAGATGGAACTAAAAGCGGAAATCCTGAAGCATGTGCGGCATATGTGCAAGCCTATAACAATTTGCTGTTTTCAGGACGATTCTATGAACCGGTTCCGGCCGATTGGACCGAGATCAGTCGCGCCTATGAAGCGGCCTTTATCTTCTCGCTAGATCGGACCCGACCAGCATATTTGTCTTGTCGTGATTCTGGCAAGGTTGATGATTTCAACTACAGTCTGGCACTGCAAGCTCTAGACGCCACGTCTAGTTTTATCAACCCATATATTGATGCGGCCGCTGCAAAGTAAGACCCCATCTTTTTAACGCAAATGGGCAAGAGACGATCATGTCTCTTGCCCATTTTTGTTTTAAACACTGATGTTTAGCTACATGAGACCAGTCAGGTTTTCATTTACCTCTCGTTTTAAGTGCAATATTTTATAAAACCTGACTGGTCTGTTTCGGAAGTCCAAAGAATCTTAGGCAACCGGCATTCTGCCGGCAGCCAGTCTGCGTCGGCCGGCGAACAGCCCATTGATACGGTTTGCAAACCGTTCTCCCGAAACAACTAACCCGGACAGAATAAACACAGCCCCTACCATTTGAGCCTGTGTCAATGTCTCACCCAAGAAGATCATCGCCCAAACCACAGCCAGCATCGTCTCTAGCGGGCTAAGCAGAGAATACTCTCCCCCACCCATCTCTTTGATCGCTTTCATCATGGCAAACCGGCCGATAATGCTCACGACAATTCCTTGCAGCAAAATCGTCGTCCAACCGGCCGCTGAAGAAACTTGAATTGCACCCCCATCAAAGAAGAGCCAATAGGTTGAAACGGTGAGGACAATCCCCCAAATGCTTAATTCTGAAACGGCCAGCGTATTGTAGTCGCCCAAATATTTTTGGATAAAGATCAAATAAATCCCAAAAATAAGCGAAGAGAATGAAACCAAGCCAACGCCCAGCAAGCTTACATCGCCACCCGATGGCCCTAACAAAAAGTACAGACCAATCAATCCCAAAACCAAACGCAAAATCGTGTGTGCGCTTAACCCGTTGCTGATAAACGAGCCGATCAAGATGGCGGTGACTGAATAGACGGCCGCCCCTAGCATCGCCGCGAACGAAGCATCTAGATGCAACAGACCGAAGTAATAGGCTAAGGCTGAAATCCCGTTCATGATCCCGCCAAGCACAGCCAGCATCAACCCACGGCGTGACATCGCCAAATCCCCGTCTTTCGCTTTTGCCATGCCAGAAATGCGCATGATCACCGTAAAAACGGCGCCTGCAACTAAAAAGCGCAGCAAAAGTAACGTTACGGGGGTCATCCCTTCGAGCATGATGGCACGTGACAAAGGGGCATTTGCGCTGTATGAAACGACTGAAAACAGTCCAAATAACAAACCATTCTTATTCATAATCTTTTTTCTTCTTTTTCTTTAAGGCAGACAAGCAAAACAGAGCTTTCATGCTTGAAAAGCTGTTTCTGTCTTTTGTTTTGGGCGTACGCAAACAGCAGGGTTGATAATTTGATCAATCCAAACGCAAAGGCATAGCCGCAGGCAATGATGTTTTTATATCTAAAAGAGTGTGGGAGGCTGTCTCAAATAAACTTGGAGCAGCCCAATTTAATGTTGAGGAATTTTAGCAATAGGCTATGTTTTTTTTGAGGAAAAAGTGTGACACAACTGTGTCAGAAATAGGCTATGTGTGCAAAAAATGTGTCAAAATTTTTCGCGCATGGTTCATCATGCTTTTAATCTTAAATATTGGGTGTGATTCTTAGATAGTCAGAGGGGCAAAAATACGATTCCATAAATCGGTTTGGAAGAAAAATTTCGGATCGTACTTTTTCTTGAGCCTGAGAATTTCAGCAACTTTGTCTTTCCCCATCGTTGCTTCTGCCAGCTCCGGCCGCATGGTACTGTCTTTGGCAAAGTAAAACTGCCCGCTGTGTTTCACCACAATCTCGTCCATGGCCCGTGCCATACGTGCCACCTGCTCCCTATTATTTTTAGTGATGCGGAAGTCCATCGCCATCGAATAGCCGTCTGGCGAATAGCTCACCAAAAATTCAGATGGTTTGTGCCGCTTTAAAACGGTCAGATAATTCGGCATTCGTCGTTCTTGATTAAGCTTTAACAGCTCTGCAAATGCGCTTTCGGCCGTTTGTTTGGGGAAAAACGTTTGATATTGGATCAACCCACCCCGGCCGTATCCCCATTTCCAGCCAGGTACATAATCAAGCAAAAAGTGGTAAGCGGAATGGGGCTGCTTATGCTTCTTCCCCTTTTCGCCACTCAACAACTTAGCCGCCATATACTTGCCCGTATTCACCAACGTCATCCCGGGGTTATTAAAAAAGAACCCCATGTAGAACCACATACTCGATTTGGGGATAAGCCCCATAATGCTGTCGGGAACTGATTGTGCTTCCAATGAAAGTGTGCGGGCCGGTGCAGGGTCTTCGCCAGGTTCTAAATACCGTGCTTTGTGCATTTCCCCTCGGCCGAAGCTTTTGCCTCGCGCCGTAGAATCTACCCATCCCACCAAATAATCTGAGCCCTCACGGTTTTCATCAAACCAGCTGATAACCGATTCCAAATTAGGTCTGCTACAACCAGTAACTTCTAAATGACCCGAATAGATCTTTTTGAGCTGCATCGTAATCGAGGTAAAGCAGCCAAACATCCCAAAACCACCGATGGCGGCTAAAAATAGATCGCTGTTTTTCTCTCTGTTGCAGACTTTTTTACGGCCGTTTGCCATTAACATCTCAACTTCGGTGATGTGATCTCCGAAAGTGCCCATGTTAAACCCATTTTTACCGTGCGTGTTCATAGATGCGCAGCCCCCAACGGTCGTTTTAGCGGTGCCGGTCACAACCGGTGGCCACCAACCGTCGGCCAGCACATAACGCCACAGCTGTTCAATTGTCACGCCCGGTTCAACCGTAATCAGGCCGCTTACCGGGTCCCAATTGATAATCCGATTGAGCCGCGATGTATCTAAAACGATATTTTCCCGATTCCCAAATGCGTCACCATAGCTGTTGCCGCCCCCACGAAATCCAACGGTCCGGCCGGTGTCTCTCGCTAGCTGGAGCGTCTTCTTAAGTTCAGCCAGTGTAGACGGCCGAAAAACGTGCGCCACACTGCCGCTGGCCCGCCCCCATGCCTCAACATATTCAAGATGATCGTCTGGTAATTCGTGTTTGAGTGAATCCATGTATTTGGTTAAATCGAAAGTTTACGGAAAATGAAAGATGGGATGTGTTGGATAATGAGCATGATAAAGCGCCATTGGAACGGAACATAAGCGACCTGACGTTTACGCTCAGCCGCTCTTAAAATTTGATCGGCCGCTTTTTCGGGCGAGATCACCATAAAAGTCCCTTCCACCCCGTCGAGCATGGCTGTGTCTACAAAGCCTGGCTTAATCGTCGTTACCTGTACGCCGTGTCGAGTTAGCCGGTTTCTAAGCGCTTCTAAATAAGTAGCCAGCGCCCCTTTGGTTGTGTTGTAAACAGGGCTGCCAACGCGGCCGCGGTCTCCCGCAACTGACCCGATCCCGATAATTGTGCCGCTCTTTGTAATCTGAAACCGGCGAGCGGCTAAATTTAGCCAAGCCATCGCACCCAGCAAATTGATTTCAACTTGTTGTTTGTCTTTTTCAAAGTCAAAGTCGTCAGGGCCAACTTTTGGCATTACCCCGGCCGCATAGATGATGAGGTCTAATCCCCCCAATTCATCAACAAGTGAGGAAAATAAGGCGGGCACAGCTTCATAATCACTTACGTCATGGGCTACCGCTTTAACGATTGTGTTTGACTTAATGCCGCTCACCAACTCGTCTAGCTTGTCTTGGCGGCGAGCCAATGCGGCTACATGGTAGCCTTTTTTAGCCAGGGCCTTAACCAGCGCGGCTCCCATCCCAGATGAAGCGCCCACCACGATAGCGGCCGGTGTAGGCTCAAGCGGCCGTGATGAATGTTGGGGTGTCTCAGAATTTTCGTTTTGGGTCATACTGCTTATTTTTAAGCCTTCGTTTCAACTTCTTCCAAGTTTTCTTCAGGCTAATAATTTCCTTTTGCAATTAAAGTTTCGGCCGTCTTTGCTACACCAATAAGTGTACTGCGTGCGACTGATAGAGCGTCTTTATTTTCACGCTTTACAAATATATATCAAGTCGTAAAACGATCAGGATTCTAGCAACTACAACAGCTTGAAAGCTGTGTTTGCTAACAATCAAATCTTATCAGCTTCATTTCAACCTCAATTTTTCTCTTCCAGACTCCTTATTTGAATTTGGGCATGCAGGTGTGAAAAATTACTTGTGGTGCCATCACGTGTGATTTCCCACAAGGAACATCCCCACGAACCACCTTGCGTAACATCAGTTATAAGCTGAACTAACAATCGCTTCAAAAAGCGCAAAAAGTAGGAGAATTTTCCCGCATAACTTCGTAAAGCGGGTTGGATTAGCAGGTGTAAAATGATAGGGTTGCTAAGTGAAAAATAGCGCACGTAAATCCATCTTATTTTTCTTTTTCCCAATAATGGCGATCTTGGCCTGCAATGCCCCGATTGAAGAGTTCTTTCCTGCCGAAATCCCGACCATTGTTAGGCCAACCATCGGGCCTCCGCCCACCCTTACTCCACTTTCGCTCGAAGAATCAGAGTTTGTGATCGTTACGCAAACGCCTGAGCCAACTGCGACCGCCACAGAAGTTCTACCAACTCCAACGCCTGAACCAACTGAGCCTCCCCCACCAACACCCACGTTGATCCCGACAGTCACCCGCAATCCAGCATTTGGCGGTAATCAGAATCAAACCGCAACGCCTGAACCCACGCCTGAAGAGGAGTCAGTTCCGCTCGAGCTCGAAACATCGATTCAGTGGGAAGATGGCGCTGAATTGGAACAGCAAGCGCGCTATTCGGGGCTACTTGAGTTTACAGCTACCGGTGGAACAGGTGTCTATATTTTCTTTGTAGAAGGGATTCAGCTCGCGGCCGACACCTTAAATATCACGGTTGATGAGTGCGAAGAAAAGATCTATCGTGTAACGGTACAGTCGGCCGACACTGCTCCTTTAGAACAGGTCATTAACGTCCAAGCCCCCTGCTTTCAGGTTGACGAAACAATTGCGCCCTAAAGGTCTGTTTTAGCTTTCCCTCTGATTTTCTAGCTCCCGATTTGCCTACCCACCAATGTGCGACGTATCGTTTAACAGCGTCAGCTGTGCCCAGCCGTCTTCAATCACAACCCTGCTGAGCCCGGTATTGCCACCCAACGAGAAAGGGGCATAAATCCGATCTGGGATTTCGAGCACATGGGAAATCAAAACCCTCAGCGACGCACTATGGGAAACCACGGCCGTTGTTTGACCCGTATGTTTCTCCATAATCCGGCCGAATGCGCTTACAATTCGCTTCTTGAAAACCGTATAAATCTCCCCTTCTTTCGTTTCAACAAACTGTCGGGGCAATGTCAGGTGAGGGAATTTTTCAGCTATTTCCTCACGCGTTAATCCCTCAAGCTCGCCTAAATCTCGTTCACGCCAGCCCGCATCTAAAATCGGAGTCAAATCTAACGAGTCCCCCAATACCGCAGCGGTCTCGGCCGCACGTTGCAAATCACTGCTGTACAGGTTTTCAATAGGCCAAGAGACAAGCCGGGCGGCCAAAGCTCTGGCCTGCGCCTTGCCTGTCGCATTCAGTGGGATGTCGGTATCACCCTGCCAGCGTTTTTGCAGATTCCAATCTGTTTGCCCGTGGCGGATGAGGATAATAGTGGTTGGTCGTTTTATCTCCATATCTAAATAGTAGCTGAGGTAGGCGAGAAAGAAAAACGGTTCTACTGCTACATCAAGCTTGACTAAATCAAGTTTGCAGGACTTGAATTTTAATCAAACGTGTCAAGCTTCGTCGTTCTGCATCAACAGCTTGGCCAAACAAATTTAGCAAAGTACCGGCTCCGTTAATTTTCAACTATGTCAGGCACAAAAGTCACTTCAAACAATTTGGGCCATTGTTTACCGGTCAGGTAAAACGTCTCTGACTCTTTGTTGTAAGCGATGCCGTTCAGCACCTGACTGCCAGGATTTAGCGCAGCCCACTCTGCCTCAGTCAGCAGTGAAGAGGCATCAATAGAGGCGATGACATCGCCCGTTTGCATATCGATCCCCACCAGCCGGTCAGATTTCCAGATGTTGGCGTAAATTCGGTCACCCACACACTCTAACTCATTTAGTTGCGTCACGGATGAACCAGCTTCAGTTACCGGAACCTCACGAGTCACTTCGAATGTATCAGGGTCACGGCTCACAATCACGCTCGATCCGTTGCTCATCCACAGCTGATTTCCCGTTTCGTCGTAGCACAGCCCCCAGCCTTCTCCGTCGTAATTAAACCGGCCGATTTCCTCAAAAGACGCTTTGTCAAACACAAGCGCCACACCGGCCTGCCAAGTCAGCATAATGATGCGATCCGCAACAACAGCGATCCCTTCCCCAAAAAAACTGTCATCAATCGACACTTTTTGGGTCGCAACCCCGTCTTCTAACCCGACCCGATAAAGGGCAGATTGACCACGCAGACCGCCCGACTCATAAAATGCCCCATCGTGCCAAATTAGCCCCTGTGTGAATACGTCTGAATTGTGGGGATATTGAGCCACAATGTTGGGCCGCAGCTTGCCAACGTCTAATTTGACCCCATTGCCTGCTGGCTCCACCTGCATCTTTTCAGGTTTGGGATAACCGGAGCTGCTTTCTGGCTCAGGATACCCCAACTGCAACGGTTCTGGATATCCGCTTAGCTCTTCCCGCTGCTGAGCTGGCTCTTCCGGCAGAGCATCTTCAGTTAGTAGACCAGACTCTAGCGCCGCTGGCTCGTTACGATTTTCGTCCGGCAACTGGGTCCCGCAGCTAACCAGTATCCAGCACAAACTTATGATCCAAATAAAGGGAGATTTAACCGTTTTCATCACTTGCTCTTGTATAAAATTGAATTAATGTCCGGCCGTAGCGCCGTTCACCAATCATAGCAAGATTGGTTGGGGCAAACCCTTCTTCTTCAGCATCCCTAAGCTCTTTGGGGTCAATTTGAACAATAATTTCCCCAAATTCGTTCAAGAACAAATCAGGATTTTCATCGATCAACTTGAACGCTTTTAGCCATAATCCCAAATATTGCGGCGGCGCAACATAAATATAGTCAAACTTATCCCCACGCCATTTGCCGTCTCGCATTTGCTCCAGCACCGCAAACGAATCAGATCGAATCACCTGCGCCCCTTCTTCAAGACGGCAATGGTTTAAGTTTTCGGTGATCGTTTTAACCGCAGCTATGGCCAGGTCAACAAATACCACTTCGCTGGCACCACGGCTCAACGCTTCAATTCCGACCTGGCCGGTCCCCGCAAAGAGGTCTAACCAGCGGGTTCCAACCGTCTCTTCGCTCAAAATATTGAACAAAGCTTCTTTCACTCGGTCCAAAATCGGCCGAGTCGTATCACCTGGCACACTTTTTAGTCTTCGCCCTTTGGCGCTTCCGCTAATTACTCTCATGTTTATTTTTCAGCTCTCAGCTGTCAGTTACTTTAATTTGATCGATTATGACCACATCACCAGACGTGGTGCCATCGGCCGCTAAAACCGGCAAACGCCAGCCCTCGTTCATGACCCATAGCCCGGCCGTGATTTGATAGTCACCGGCCGCCAGCGACTGGGGCAATTGTAGCAGATGTCTGTCCGTCACATATTTATCCGTTGTCCAGCGTCGGGTTGGGAAATCCCCAGGGTTTAATTTGTCAGATTGGGCCACAAGATTCCCATTTGCATCCAACAGATGCACAAACACTTGGAAGTCAATGTCAGGCTCCACTTCAGCCATCCAATATAAATCCAGCTCGATCCACTCACCCGGCCGGGCATCCGTTTTATTGATGTCATACGCCAGCAATTCAATTTGCCGATCCAAACTCACATTAAGCTGGAATTCGGCCGGTTCAACCACTCCATCGGCCGACTCATAGCGCACCCAACGACCGGGGATCAAAAGCACAATCACCACCAGCAGGGCCAACCCACCCAGCGCCATTGGGGGGATGGGGGCGATCTGGGCCAACTTGTTCCCGTCTGATTTAGGCTGTGCCTGCAAAAAGCAAGCGATGCTAACGAGCAAAAACAAAGCCAATGCGGAAACTGTCCATCCGGCCGTGCGGGCTGGGGTTGCCCCAAACTCAACATCTACCGTATGTTCACCCGCGCTCAATGGCACCACAATAAACCCTTCCGGGAACCCGATCTCATGGTCCACAGGCACCCCATCTACCTCAACGTGCCACCCGGGAAACTCATAGATAAAGAAGCGCAGAGTAAACTCTTCGTCGGCCGACACTTGATACTGAAAATGGAGCGGAGAAATCTCTTCCTGCACGACCTCGGCCGACTGCGGCAAACTGTATCGATTCACTCGATCAGGGGTTTGGTTAGCACCTAAATCGTCCAGAAGATCAACAACCGGTTTGGGGTCAACCAGCGCAGTTGCAGGGATAAAGTCGGCCGTCGATGTGGTCCCCAGCCAACGCCCCTTTTGCTCTTGGAACGCCACCGCCGCTAAATCAGTTGGGCCAAATTCTCCCCACGGAGTAACTTGCATCAGGGGCAAGGCCAGCAACAGCGCCACAGCCGTAACGCCGCCCGACAGCCGCCAATCTTTCAATAATGATCCACCGCCGATCGCCAGCGCAATCGCGGCCGGACCCAAAAAGCGCCACGGGAACTGAATAAATGGCAAAACCGGCACAGTACGCCAGAAAAAGGCTGAAACAGGCAGTGTAAAGAACAAAACGGCCAAACTCATTAATAGCCAAAACAGCTGTTCTCGATCTTCAACATGCCGTTTTTGAGCGAGTTTTGCGCCAACCCAAACGACAAGCGCCAGCAGCAAGACCGCTTGCACAAGCCCCAAATTAAACTGAAAAGTAGATTGGGTTGCTCCCCAGTCGATTAGGTTCGAAAGGGCGAAAAAGTCGCCAAACGACAAAAAGTGAGACGACCACGAAAAATGGCTCCCATCTTCCCCAACGAGTGTATTCAGATTGACCAGATTGCGTTCAAGCGCAACCGGCAGCCAAAAGAAGAAGGACATCCCGATACCGCAGCTAAAACTTAATAAAGGTGCCAAGTGGGCTAAAGAAAATCGGCCCTGATTCTCGGCCGCATCCCACCACCAATGCCACAGCAGCCATACCAGTAATAGGCCACTACCCACCATCGCCATCAAGTTGTGGCTCAGCACAAAAATGGTCAAGGATAGAGCGCCAAGGACAAAGTATCGCTTGCGCCCAGTGAGCAGCAGTCGCCCAAATAAACACAGGCAAACGGGCAACATGCCTAAGGCAAACGACTCGGCCAAAACACCGCGCGAATGGGGATCGATAAACTGAATATATGGCGCGGTACCAAACAGCACGGCTGCCCCAATCCCGGCCGCCGTTCCCCAACGGTCACGCACAAAGCCGAAGCTGCCGAGTGCCCCCAATAACAGCCCCAGCACAAAAACCGCCTTTGTCGCTTCTACCGGCCCCACACGGGGCAAAAAAGCGATAAACACCCCAAAATAATACACAAATGGGGAGTAATAATTAAAAATCGGATAGCCGTAGCCAAAATAAAAATTAGGCGCCCAGCGGGGATAAAATTCACCACCTCGAATCAAGCGCTCAAGCTCCGCCATGCGAAAAACATGCAGCTCCGCGTCTGTAGCAACGGGCAGTGAATCGCGGCTGATGAAGGGCCAGATGACCGGAACCATGACAAGCACAACGGCCAGCCATGACAAATAAGGGGTGAATCGTTTCAAAGCTTTTTCAATCCTCCCATTGCCTTCTCCTTATGGGAGAGGGTGATCCGCAGGATCAGGTGAGGGAATTCGGCCGAGAATTCTATCACAGCCGATGCTCAGAAGGGGTTGAGATTGCCGAATCATTGGAAAAACAGAGGGGTTACGTAAAATAAAAAAGCCCGCTGGACGTTTGAGTCCAACGGGCTTGATTTTCAGCTTAGGTAAATTCGGTGATTACCGGTTCGCCATGATGATCTCAACGATCTGCTCTGGATGGTCCGCAACGCGAACACCGGCCGCACGCAACGCTTTTTGCTTGCCTTCAGCGGTGCCTGAGTCACCTTCCACAATCGCACCTGCATGACCCATTTTACGTCCCGGAGGGGCTGTTGCCCCAGCGATGAACGCAGTTACAGGTTTTGAAACGTGGTTTTTGATGTATTCGGCCGCTTTTTCTTCAGCGTTTCCACCGATCTCACCCATCAGAATAATTTCTTCAGTTTGATCATCCGCTTCAAACATCTCAAGCACGTCGATAAAATCAGTTCCGGCAACCGGGTCGCCACCGATTCCAACACAGGTAGATTGGCCCAATCCATTGTGAGAAAGAGCGAAAACAACCTCATAGGTCAGCGTACCACTTTTTGAAACGACACCAATGGGGCCTGGTTTCACAATATCGTTCGAGATAATGCCAAGGTTTGATTCGCCTGGGGTTACAAGACCTGGGCAGTTTGGCCCCACAAGACGGGTATTGGTTCCATCAATGTAGTTGCGAACTTTGATCATATCCATGACTGGGATATGTTCGGTCAAACAAACGGTTAAAGGCAAACCAGCATCAGCCGCTTCGATAATCGAATCGGCCGCAAATTTAGCTGGGACAAAGATAACTGACGCATTTGCGCCGGTTTTCTCAACCGCTTCACGCACCGTATTAAATACAGGTACATCGTTAACCGCTTTTTGTCCACCTTTACCTGGGGTCATACCGGCCACAATATTGGTGCCAGCCACCATCATGCGGGCAGAGTGGAACGTTCCTTGTCCGCCAGTGATCCCTTGGACCACCACACGGGTATCTTTATTTACTAAAATACTCATTTTTGTTTCTCCCTCCCTTAAGCAGCAGCTGCAATCGCTTGGCGGGCAGCATCTGACAATGTTTCGGCCGTGGGCAGATTGGCGCTCGCCAAAATCTCAAGCCCTTCTTTCGCATTGGTACCAGCCAAACGCAAAATCATAGGTACATCGGTATCGATGCTGTCTAGCGCAGCCACGATCCCTTTTGCAACTTCGTCACCCCGGGTAATACCACCAAAAATATTGATAAGTACCGCTTTCACTTTCGGGTCTGACAAGATAATTTCAAGCGCAGTGGTTACTTTTGCCGCATTGGCACCACCGCCAATGTCTAAAAAGTTAGCCGGTGAGCCACCAAATAGCTGGATAATATCCATGGTGGTCATCGCCAAGCCTGCGCCGTTCACCATACAGCCGATGTTTCCATCAAGCTGAATGAAGCTAACGCCTGCTTCGGCCGCTTTTAACTCAGAAGCTGGAATCACTTCTTTGTCTTCCATCGCTGCCAATTCTGGCTGGCGATAAAGGGCTGAATCATCAATCGTTACTTTACCGTCAAGAGCCATTAAATGACCTTCACCGGTAATAACCAACGGGTTAATTTCAGCCAGCTCTGCATCGCTGCTCATAAAGCAGGTGTACAGATTGGTTAGTAATTTGCCGAATTCTTTCCAGAGTTCTTTAGGCAATCCCATGCCAGATGCGATATAGGTTGCTTGGTATCCTTTCAATCCCACAGAAGGATCAACCCATACTTTAAAGATTTTCTCTGGCTGTGTGGCGGCTACCTCTTCGATGTCCATACCACCCTCGTAAGAGGCCATGATCATCGGTTTTT
>JAHDEN010000296.1 GCA_020628815.1 Chloroflexota bacterium
AACCTGCGACCTCCGGGTTATGAGCCCGACGAGCTGCCACTGCTCTACCCCGCGCTAAGGGATCAGAAGTATACACAACCAGATTTTAGAATCAACCCCTGTTAAGGCTTTGGTTACATAATGTTCACAAACGTCAAAATCACTTGATTTTGCGAAAGAAACTTGATTAACAAGCTGACTGAAAAAGCAAAAACCCCAAATCAACTTGTGATGTGTTTTAGTGTATGGGGCAACATGTTTTTGGCTTATGTTTATTTGATTGATGGATACAACAATGCCAAAACAACCTGCGGCCGTAGGAGTAGTTTGTGACACAAAAAACCAAGATCGTCTATGCAGCCTTCATCATCCCCCTAATAGCCTTTTTATTGGCAGCCTTCGCTTTAACTTCACCAGACTTAACTCAGGCCCAAGCAGCAGAGGCTTCTCGGTCGGCTAACACAGATTTGCAAAATAGCCCCGCCATTACCACAACTATTTTTCTACCGCTCAACACAAATGGCTGGGACGCTCATCAAGCACCAGCAGATTTAATTCAATCCTCTGTTTTTGATCTAGACAACGGACGCGCCCTTTCCTGCGAGCATCCTTGGAACATTCGACTCACAACCCACGCATTTTCACACCGCATCCACACTCAAGATATGAACTTTAGCTCGTGCAACACAGATAGCGACGCCCCGACGATGTTTACAGCGATGACGCTTGCGCATCCTGACCCAGAAAATCCAGATAACTGGATCGATAACCGATCAGGGATGCTTGTGCAGACAACGCTAAACAGCCTGACCAATCAGTTTGATGTTGTTAAGCAGCAAGAGTTTCCAGAATGCAAAGAGATGATTGGGGTGCAGGCGAGCAATAGCTGCGGAACTGTCGCCGCTTTATGCCGAACCAGCACCGGCCGGACCGATTTCGATAAGGACATTGTGGCGACCCATCACAACCCGGACAACTGGCTGCAAGATGTGCGGGACGGCCGGGATGAGATGTGGCTGTACGAGTGGAGCAACGGCGATATTCAAACGACTCCATCAAAGTTTATTGTGCATAAAGCGATTGGCAGCTGGGAATACGGTCAGTTCAGCCTTGTATACGGAGAGAACGACAACACGTATGGCGTGGCTCTAAAATCTACCAGGAACGGGCATGAGGCGGACAGCTTCACCGTGATTGATCGGGAAACAGATTCGATTGTCAGAGGGCGAGGCTGGGACTGGTCCTGCGGAAGCGGCCATACGATTCACAATCGGCCGAGCTACAACCCGTTCACGCAGGAGTATGGCATGCTGTGCGGAACCGACTGGAACAATTTAGGCGCCGGCCGGTATGGTTCGATCAGCTTCACTACCGAATCAGATGAAAACGAGAACTTCCTCTTGCTACAAATGTATCGCCTGCGCATCAAAGGTGGCCCTGGGCCAATACTCCCGCTGGAAAGTGGGGGGTGGATTGGGCTTGTCGTGGCGGCCGATGGCAATTTGGGATATATCAATGATGGGCAAAACGATATCACCCCATCTACCCCGCTTACCCAAATCGGGCTGGCAACATTTGATCAAAGCGGCCGATTGCTTGGTGAGGTTAATTGGATTGTTTCGGCCGATCCCTATTACGCATCTTATCCACAGCTTGTGCCACTGGAAAATGGAAATTACCTACTAGGATACGGCATTCTTCCGGCCGACAGTCGCACAACCAATAACTACGCCAACCTGCATTGGCAACTTACCTTTCCGAAAGAGTATTGGCTGCAAGAAATTGACAGCAGCGGCCGGGGAGTTTCCAAAGCTTGGCGCTTGGAAGGTGTTGGCTGGGGTGAACTAGACGAATTGGTCTCTTTGGGGAACAACAAAGTTGGTTGGGCAAATTACAACATGGATAAACTTGTCGGCAGTGCTGAGGATGGGAAGTGGGGACAGCCTCAGTGCAATGCACCCGGCCTGCGATTTAATGTTTACACCTCACCACTGGTGTCTGAATAGTCGCTTTGTAAAATGACCAAACCACTAAATGACCTCGTTCTGTCATTCAAATGACATCGAAATGTAAAATGCTTTACAAGTAAAGTGAAAGCTAAGTGAACAAAACCGGCATAGTTGACTGTTAGATTGGAAATCAGGAAATACGGGAGCCCAAAAAACGAAACAAATTTATTGGATTCAAAATCACAATTCAGTAAACAAAATCGTTTTGACAATTAAGATCAGCGGTAAATAGTGCAATCATCAAAGGAGTTTCCAATGATTAAAGCAACTTCTCCCAAAGGTCCGTAGTCTACATAAGCTTGGCACCAAACTTCAGCCAAGCTCCCTCATTTCACTAATCAAAATTACATAAACCTAACGTGTGATAGCGGCAGATAAATTCTGTCAGGCAAGAACTGATTTTCTGGTCCGTGTTGTTCCCTCATATAGAACGGTTTTACAACCTTTCCGTAGAGGGGCGATCTGTGATTAGTTATGAAAAGCGATCTTTAGACCAAGCTGCGAAATATGATTATACATTCGCGATTGAATTTAGGATGTCATTGCACTCACCATATCAAGTTTGGCAGTGCACATACACCTAAGAGGATTAAGTGTGACGATGAACGAAAACAACAAACAAACTGTAAAAGAAATTAAAAGACAGCCAATTAGCGAAAGCTGGTGGTCAGAACCTCCGGTAGGTAAAGGCGAACAGGCTAAATATTTTAATGAATACAGAAAGCCTGAAAACTTTATCCGGATGTCTCCGCTGCTAACAATTTGGACCAACTTAGTAGCGTGGTTCTCTAACAGAAAAAATAAATAAACATAACGGGGGGAGCCTATATTTTTCGCTTGCCTATGTACATACTGAGCCAATATCACCCCCAACAGATAAAAACATTATTTAAGCTTGAGGATTCTGACTAAATCCTGAACAGGGATCGCTGATCAATGTATACTTGGTCCCATGCCACTCCTCAGCACACATAACCTTGAGCACTCCTTTGGTGAAAAGGATCTGTTCGAGGAACTGAATATCAAAATTGAAGAAAAAGAGCGCGTCGGTTTGATCGGCCCCAACGGGGTGGGCAAATCGTCTTTGCTACAAATTTTAGCCGGATTGCTTGAGCCTGACGGAGGGGAAGTTCAGAGACAAAAAGAGCTTTCTCTGGGTTATTTGAGGCAAGAGGCTGTGGCAGCCTTCTCGGGCAAAGAAAACTCGATCATGCAGGAAATGCTGAGCGTTTTTTCGGCCGTGATCGACATAGAAACCGAGATGCGCACGCTTGAAGCATCGATGTCGGCCGGCGACATGAGCGACGGTGTGATCAATGCATACGGCCAACACCAAGCGGAATATGAAGCGGCCGGTGGCTTTGAGTATCGGGTCGAGATTGAAAAGGTTTTAAACGGGCTAGGCTTTGAATCGGCCGAATGGGAAATGCCGCTCAGTCATTTATCTGGCGGACAAAAAACACGGGTGCTGTTGGGTCGATTGCTACTAGAGCAACCTGACCTGCTCATCTTGGACGAACCAACCAATCATTTAGATGGCGAAGCGGTGGCGTGGCTTGAACAAACTTTGGGCAGATGGCGTGGTTCGCTGCTGATTGTTAGCCACGACCGCTACTTTTTAGACCGCACGGTTAATCGCATTTGGGACATGGTTCCCGGCCGGCCGGAAGAAGCCGGCACCGTCACCGCCTACAAAGGGCGGTACAGCGACTATGTGCGCCAGCGAGAAATCTTGCGCCAGCGGGAGCGTGATCTTTTTGAAGAGCACAAAGAGCGGCTGACCAAAGAGCTAGAATTTATTCGCAAACACATCGCCGGTGGCAAACACGACATGGCGAAAGGGAAACTGCGCCGTTTGACCCGTGATATCGCCATCATGGAAGAGATGGGTGTAGCAGGGCTACAAAACAAAAGTTGGCTAGAAGTGGGCGGCCGGGTACGCACCCTCTCACCAAATGAGGCGGCCGCACGACTCAAACAACTCGTCCCGCCAGAAACTGGTCCCGCCAAAATTAAGGTACGCTTAAACAGCGACTCTAAATCAAGCGCGCAGCTTTTACGCACCCAGCGGATGACGATCGGGTACGACGGAGCTGAGCTTTTTAAGACAGACAAAATCAAACTGCATCGGGGTGAGTGTGCCGCCATCATCGGCTCAAACGGAAGCGGGAAGAGCACCTTGCTTAAAACGATTTTGGGCGAGATCGACCCGCTGCGCGGTTCTATCGAGCGGGACAAAAGCGTGCAGGTCGGCTACTTTGCGCAAGCGCATGAGCAGCTCAAGCCTGAAAACAGAGTGATCGACGAAATTTTAAGTCGCTTTCCGATTGGTGAGCAGCAAGCGCGTCAACATTTGGCCCAATATCTGTTTCGTGGTCACGATGTATTTGGCTCGGTGGCGGACCTGAGCGGTGGCGAGCGCGGCCGGTTGGCCCTCGCTATCTTGTCTCTCGAAGGGGCAAACTTGCTATTGCTCGATGAGCCGACCAACCACTTAGACATCCCATCCCAAGAAGTGCTGCAAAACGTGCTAGAGGCCTATGACGGCACGATGTTGCTGGTGTCACACGACCGGTATTTGGTTAGCGCGTTAGCCACCCAAATCTGGGAGATCGCTGACGGAGAGCTAACCATCACGGAAGGCAACTGGGCCGAATACACCGGCAACCATGATCCAAACACCCAAACTGGGGAAAAAGGGGAGAAGATCGACACGACGCTGGAGATGCCCTTGCCCGAAGAAGCAGATTTGTCTTGGGTCGAAGATTTGGTTGACCCCTCAAGCAGCGGCTCGCCCGTTATCTTTATAGATGATGAGGGGCGCGTTGACGATGACGGTGTTTTAGAGGAAAATCCTGAACCCACCCCCCGTAAAAGAAATGCCAAAACCATACGCTTAGAAGCCTATCTCAAGCAGCTCAATGACGAGCTAGATATGATGATCCAAGCGGGCGATGAAGAGGAAATCGCTTGGCTTGAAGATGAAATTGCGGGCATCGAGCTCGAGCTACGGGAACTGTGATCGGTAGGCGGTCCGACCACCGACCACCGACCACCGACCACCGACCACCGACCACCGACCACCGACCACCGACCACCGACCACCGA
>JAHDEN010000064.1 GCA_020628815.1 Chloroflexota bacterium
TTGCCCCGTACTGTTGCTGTACCAATTTCCGCACCTGATTGATCGGTTGCAAAATAGCCATCCAATCATTTGAAACATTTTGCCCCATGCTGACGGGTGATAACGTAATCAAACAAGGGATGCGCCGATTTTCAACCTGCACAATCGTTTCAACTTGGCTCAGCCGTTCTTTTTGCTCGATTGCCAGCCTAATTTGCGGCTGAAAATCAACCACCTGATCTATAAATTTTCCGGATAGATGGTTTGATGACAGCCCGAACATTTTGGCCACTTGGGAGTTACAGTGCTGGATGCGGCCCAACGCGTCCCACATCAACACCCCTTCTGAGATTGTTTCCAAAATCGCATTCACCTGAGTCAAATGCAGGTTTGAGTCTTCAAAATATTGGTTGGTCTGCAACAGGTGGCTGATGGCGTTGGCCGTTGAGGTCACAAAGGCGAGATCACGCGAATCGGCCCGGCCGACGGGACCAATCATGCCAACTTGCCCAATTAGGCGACCTTCTTGGTTATGAATGGGTGCGGCCGTGGTGACTAAATTGTGCAGTGATTCAAAGAAATGCTCGGCCCCAACCACTTGGGTCGGCATGGCCGTAATCATTGCCAGCCCCAGCGCATTGGTCCCCATTTGCGGCTCGAGCCAATAGGTGCCAGCGCCTAGCGCCGGTGCATGATCCAAATCGCTTAGTCCGTACAGCTCTTGCGGAACGGACAAAATACAGCCAGATCGGTCGGTCAAAACCAAAACCTGCTCTGAGCCACCGATTTGATCTTTTAGATCTTCGATGTACGGGGTAGCCACTACCAACCAATCGTTTTGGGCGCTCAGGTTGGCTCTAAAATGGCTGTCTTTGGCCGTGGTAATCTGCGGTCCTGAGGCCGGGTTTTGGCGGAGCAAGCACCGCTGCCATGATTCAAGAATAATCGGATCGCAAGCATCATAGCTAATGGTGTCTTGCCGCATATATGCGTCCCAATAGGTTTTAAGCTTGTCTAAATCAATAGGGTAGTCTTGTGGTCGCATGGTTAATGGGTGATTTGAGTTCCTCTATTCTAAACCGAAGATTGTAACTTATACCATTGTCATCGGTTCTAACCTCTTGTAATCTTGAAAAAAGGTGATTATTTCCGCTCTAAATCTTCCAATTTGCAACCTATCCGAAAAGCACCCGTTTCATTTTCAAATTTAAGCAATATTGCCTCTTGCAAAATAATGGTTATTGATTACTATCACCCTTTAATTTACACATACTCCATACCAAATAGAGTTTTACAAAACCTTCTTTTATGCTCCGTAGATATCAAAAAATTTATAGCCCAGCTATCGGCCACGACATGGAACTCCTTGCATTTGGTCATGCTGGCCGACCCTACATCGCCTTCACCAATAATGGTGGCCCATTTTATGAATATGAAGACAACGGGATGATTAACGCACTCGCCCATCTGATAGATGATGGGAAAATGCGTCTGTACACCGTTGGCAACATTGATAAAGAAACATGGTATCACACAGGGCTAGACCCACATTGGCGCGGCGTGCGCCATACGGCGTATCAAGATTTTGTGCTAAACAATTTGGTCCCATTTATCCGGTACGACTCTACTTCTAAGGCGGGGATCGGGTTGATGGGGGTGGACTTTGGTGCGTTCCATGCGGTGAATTTCGCTCTCAAATATCCGCGTAATTTTACCTATGCCTTAGCCATGAGCGGCCGGTATGATATCGACGCGGTGATCGGCCGTCGGTCTGAATCACTCGAGGTTTACTACAACAACCCGATGGCTTACATCTCCAATCTAAGTGGATTAGAGCTCAAGAAGGTGCGCAAACACACCTATATCGCCTTGGTGTGTGGTCAAGGGCATTGGGACACCACATCAATTGATGAGACAAAACGGATAGGTAAGCTGTTTGACAAAGCGAAAATCACTCATGAATGTGATATTTGGGGCATAGATGTAGAGCCTGATTGGTATTGGTGGCAAAAACAAGCTGTCTTTCATCTTGAAAAAAGGCTAGAGATGTTAGAAGCCGAAGCCTAATTCTGTTTTGGGGAACCCGATCAAAAAAGCATTCAGAATAAGCAAGACACACCCTGACCGTTTCAGGCTGTTTGGGCTGCCAGTTCTGTTTGGATTTGCCCTGTTGGGGAACATAGGCTGCCAACTGGCCAGTTCAGAAACAGACCAAGCTGCAACGGCCGCGCCTCCCACAGAGCTGGGGCCACAGGTCATCAACACACAAACGTGGGAAAACGATCCAACAAGCGAACCGATTCCCACCATCCCCCCAACTGAGCCGCCACCGGCCACAGATGTGCCCCCACCAACTGAACCGCCGTTGCCAACCGAAACACCTGACATTGTGGAAAATCTGGTGAGCAAAGCGACCCTAGTTAGCCTGCCCACCAGCGAAGCATCTACCGCCACACCCCGGCCGACGCGCAAACCGGAGCCAACCCCAACCCTCTCGGCCGATGACCCCGCTTTCGACGGTACGTCAATAGATGAACTATCCGAACGCATCTACGGACAGGGCTGGTTTACGTTTACCGAAACGATTACGCGCAACGAAACCTATTTACAATTTACCTTTGAATATTTGAGCGATACCGAAGTGGTTGAAGGCTTTTTGACCATGCCGACCGGAACTGGAGAGTATCGGGAAAAATTCCCGGCCGTTGTGCTGCTACACGGCTATGTCAACCCAGAAGAATATGAAACATTTGCCTACACCACCCGGTACGTGATGGACTTTGTAGAAGCGGGCTATATCGTGGTTCATCCTAGCTATCGAGGTCATCCGCCCAAGCCAAATAGTTCGTGGCAAAATGTGTTTCGGATCGAGTATGCGATTGATGTGCTCAACATTATGGCGATGATGCGCACCGGAGCGGAAGACCTAGCGGGGCCGTTCCGGCGGGTAGACCAAGACAATGTCTTTTTATGGGGGCACAGCATGGGGGGCGGTATCGCCCAGCGGGTGCTCACCGTTCGGCCGGATTGGGTTTCGGCCGCAGTTCTGTACGCCTCTATGAGCGGTGATGAAGCGCGAAACTACGAACGCATTCGTGGATGGGGTGACGAGCGGACGTGGCGGGTCGAATACTTCGCCCCACCAGAGGTGATTAAGCTGGTTTCACCCATCACCTACTTAGACCGCTGGCAGGCACCGATTTCGATTCATCATGGGGATATCGATCCGATTGTGCCGCCTGAATGGTCGCGTGAGCTTTGCGCAGAATTAGAGGCCCGCCGCCATCCGGTTGAATGTTTCGAATATTTTAACTACCGGCACAATTTATATGGCTCGGCCGAAGATGTTTTTATGGCCCGCTCCGTTTCTTTCTTTAACGCAAACAAAAGCCCCTAAGACCGATTGATCTTAGGGGCCCTAATTTGTACTTCGTCAAACTTCTGACAGTTTGGTCCTTATCGCTGAATCATCGGCAGATAGATCGTCTTGTCACTAGACGATGGTGAACCAGGTGTACTTGTCCCTGATGGTCCATCTGGCGTTGGGGTTGCAAATGGGTCAGGCGTACTGCTTGGTCCATCTGGTGTCGGAGTGGCAAACGGATCAGGTGTACTTGATGGGTCAGACGGGGTGCTGCTTGGTTCCGGTGTTCCTGATGGGTCGGACGGAGTGCTACTTGGCTCCGGCGTTCCTGATGGATCAGACGGCGTACTGCTTGGTTCTGGTGTCCCTGAACTTGATCCAATCTGAATTTGAACCGTGGTCGTAAATGAACTGATCCCGTTATCGGCCGTTACTTCAACCGTCTTGGTTCCAGAGCTGGTCCAAGTTTTACGATAGGTTGCAAAGCGACTGTCAATCGTGCCGCCTACTGGCCCATCGTTATCAGTCACATTCAGGGTAAATTGGATTGGTAAATCCACATCAACCGGCTCTACAACAAGATCAAACACGATCTCCTCACCAACTTCGCCCGTGGTCGGCCCTTCAACGATCAGGTCGGTAATCTCTTTATCCTGCAGGTTTTCAGAAATAACGATCACATGCTCGCTGGTAAAAGAAGAAATTCCATTATCGGCCGTCACACGAACCGTCTTTGTCCCGGGGATATCCCATGTGTAGGCTAAATTAGCTGTGCGACTGTCGATAAGTGCCTCAAGTGGGGCACCACGATCTGTAATTTCAAGTCGATAGGTTATCGGCAAAGTCACCGAAATCGGTTGAACCTGCATATTGATCGTGTACTCTTCCCCTGTGAATCCTTCTGTTGGGGAGTCAAAGAAGGTAATTGCTTCAATACCCCCTTCAGTATCTGAAGAGCTGATTTCGATCTCAAACGTCTTGGTCATGCTGCTCAGACCATTGTCAACTGTGACTTCGATCTCTTTTGTTCCCGGGCTGCTCCACGATTCAACCCACTCAGCTTCGGCCGAATCTAAAACAGATGTCGTTGACCCCTGATAATCGGTGGCGCTAATGGTGTAGCTAATAGGCTGTGTAGCCACTGTGGGTGTCACAACGATGTTAAACAGATACTCGACACCAACAGACCCTTCTTCTGGGCCGGTGATTTCCATATCGGTAATCGGTGTATACAGCTGAGACGCTTCAGACGTTGTGCCAGGGCCAAATCCGTTGATAACGCCTGAGTTGTTGACGGTCGCCATCGTTCTAATACCAAACCCGGCCGACATTGCTTGGGGCATCTCGAACGTAAAGTTGCCATCGCTATCAGCCACTGTTTGCCCCAAATAAACCAAAGCTTCTTCAATTTCATCTGTGTCATCTACGTATAAATCGATGGTACAGTCCGGGCATGGATAATCGGTCTCAGCACGGCCGGTTAGCGTCGTTCCATCAATCGAAGTAATACGCGGTGGTTTAAAGAACTTGAGGCTGTCTTTGATGGTGCCCGAGAAAATCACAATCTTGCCAGGGTTGTCCCGAACAATGTTCCCTTGAATCGTATTTTGTCCAAACAAAGGGGAGCTGTCACGTGAGAACATGGCAGCTTCTTCCCCATCTTCAAAACTAACCCGAGTATTCGCCATTTCGTTTTGAATGATATCGTGACCGCTACCGGTAATGTTGATCGCATGACCACATGTTCCAGAATCTACATCGTTTTCATCTACCCCAAATTTGTTGAATAAGATTTCATGATCAGCACCATAAATTTCTAGCGCAGGAGGCGATGTGTCATTTGTGGAGCGCATGATGTGCATGTTCAAAAAGACATTCCCACTCACTTCATTGCGCGAACCACTAACGGCCATACCCCATCCCCCATACCACAAGGCGGGATCGTAGCTAAATGATGCGAGACATTTAACCGATTCATCGATCTCTGGCACAGTCCCATCTGCACGGGTACCGAAATAGTTGTTTTTGACCAGATTGTCACTACCCCCATCGATGTTTACCGCTTTGGCAAATGCACCAGAAATAACGCTGGCCGCCAAAATATTATTGTCAGATGCGATAACAAAGCCACCAATGGCCAAGCGTTTCCGATCGTTTACGTCACGAAAGTGGATATCTTGACCATCATCTGTTAGCCCCATCCAAATAAATTCGACCGTGTTGGCATCCGCCTTGTTCTTTAAAAAGATGGCGCCGCCACCTTTCCATGAAATATGGCGAATCGTATTGTTTTTACTTTCAACTTCAAGGCTCGTATCGCCCGAGTCGATAATAATCGGTGGTCCGTCTGTCCGGCCGCCAGGTTGGGTGCTGCCGTCAATCGTAACAGCTCCATTTAAATCGATAATCGAATCAGTTTTTAGCGGTGGTAAAACCGATTCTAGTTGAATCGTCCATGTGCCAGCTACCTCTAAATCAGCATTCGGGTCGTTGGCCGGAATATCAAATTCGATGTGTATCCCGTCGGTACGATCGCTCTGCGGCCGGGCTGACGCTTCTACAATCGCTCGTCGCAGCGTACATTTTCCATCTGGCGCCGGGAAGAAAAACGCCCCCTGAGTAAAACCACAGGTATATTTAGACAAATTCGCCCCGTTGTTATCAATATCGCTTTGAGTACGATCTTCCGCTGTGTCTACTGTAATCACTAAAGATGCGTTAGGGGCTGCATTTAGCGCCATCGCCTCGTCGTTAAGCGGGCCGTTGGCAAAAGCCAATCCCCCATTGGCTTGTAGCACCACAAGCCCTAGCAAAAACACAAAAGCTGGGATTGATACAGCTCCAACCCGGCTTCTCCTCCGTTGATCAAAAAAAGCAAAAAAAGTTTTTATCATGACAATCTCCAATTCGTCGAAAACCCCCTCTGGGTTTTCATCGTTCAAACAGCCTCAATCAGGCGTGTCGGGGACTGTACACAACCGGCCGTTACAGCAGCGTTACATGTAAATTGGAGCAAACATAAACAAAATCAATAATCACTGTTTGATCGCTTGAATTAGATTTTTGGGATCGCTAGAATCAATTTTTAACTTGAACAGCACCACGGAAAGGTAGGACATCACTTGCAAAACAGCATCAACCACATCGAATATCTCGTCGTCGGTCATGTCACGCGTGACAAGATTGAAGGCGGCTATAAACCAGGGGGAACTGTCACATACGCAGGGCAGATCGCCAATGCATTGGGGTACAAAACCGGCGTTTTAACCAGCGCGCGTGAAGACTATGACTTACGCGAGATCATGGCGGGGCTTGAAGTGCGAAAAATCCCGGCCCCCGAAGATGCCGTCTTCTCGAACATTTATGACGAAAATAATCGAGTTCAAATTTTGCACAACCGGGCCAATGACATCATGGCGGCCGATGTTCCAGAGGCATGGATGACGGCCGACATCGTCCATCTTGGCCCGCTAACAAACGAAGTTGATCCCAACATGATCGATCTTTTTCCCAACAGCCTAATCGGGCTCACCCCACAGGGGTGGATGCGGCGCTGGGGGGACGACGGCCGGATTTATGCCACATCGTTCCCGGCCGAGGAGCGGCTGCTGCGAACCGCCACCGCAACCGTTTTAAGCGAGGAAGACCTGCTAGACGACGGCATGCTTGAGCGGTATATCGAATGGTCAAACATTTTAGTTGTGACCGAGAACTTTGCGGGGTGTACGGTCTACTCCAATGGAAACCGGGTGCAGGTGCCTGCCCCCAAAATCGAATTATTAGAGCCAACGGGTGCGGGAGATATTTTTGCGGCCGCCTTTTTTGTGGGGCTCCATCGATCAGACATTGACCCTGTGCGGGCGGCCGAATTTGCCAATCATGTAGCCGCACACTCTGTCACCAAATACAGCCTAGCCGAAAAAGTAGTCGCATGGCGAGAAGTCAAATTCGAATAGTGCAGGTATAATCGCCCAGGATATACACCGAACGAGACTAAGGTGTTTTGCGTATATGAAGGTTGCCCAACGTGCTTTAAACTATCTATAAAAGCGCTGTGGGCACCGAACACACCCATATTCGCACTGCTATATTGGAGGAGATCAATGACAATAGCAAAAGTTGTTTCTACCGAAGCACCTCAATTAAATCGTACCGCATGGCTGGGCATGTTTTTCAGGGGGCTACTTATCGCCTTAGCCGGTGGCTTCATCGTTTTCTACACAGATAATTTTATTCGGCTACTAACCGTCGCTGTTGGTGGTTGGCTCATTGTGAGCGGCGTTATCACACTGATTCCCGCTTTTCGTGTCAAAGATGACAAGCGGCGGCGCAACTACACACTTATCCGCTCCATCCTAAACATAATCATTGGGGGGATCGCAATCTGGATGCCGTTTGCCGTCGCGGCGACTTACTGGGTCATCTTGCTATTTATTGTGGCGATTCAGCTGTGCATCGCGGCCGTTTTAGAGATTCTGATCGGCTTGCGCCTAAGATCGGCCGGATTGCCAGCCAGCGGCGCATTTGTAGGGGCACTCATTTCTATCGCAATCGCGGTAATCTTGTTCTTGGCTCCCGAGTTTTTGGGCGAGCTGTTGGTTAAATCGATCGGCTGGCTTATCGTTGCGCTAGGCATCGTGTTTATGGCTTATAGCTTTAGATTCCGTAACCGGGCAAAAATGGCCTTTGTTTAACCCGTTGTTTCGGGCCTGACACATCGTTTCAAACGTAATTTAGCCTGAGTTTCGCTTAAGCATTTTTGCCGCGGATTTCCGCTAATTTCCGCTGATATTTGATAAACAATCACGTAAATCAGCGAGAATCCGTGAACATCTGCGGCAAATTGTTAACATGTGGCCTTATCAAAAACCCGGGTTGTTTAGTTGTGATCCCTAAGGATTCGGGATCACAATATCGACAAACGTTGTGCGCCGGGGGTAGACCCACACTTCCTGCGCATATTTTTTGTTGTTGACCTTGACATACACCTCATAAAAGCCTGCATCAACATCATCGGCCGCATAGTTTTCCTGCCAAACCGTATCCCCATTTACCCCATCATCAGCGTATGACGTCGCCAAATAGACGGTGCGATCATCCCCATCTAAACGACGGAAATTTACGGGAGCCGCATAAGCCAATCCGCCACTTTCAAACGTAACTTTCCCAGCCAAGGTTCCATCTTCTGGAAACGGCCACAGCCATAAAAGCGGATTACGCGTGCTGAGATAATCGTTGCTTCCCTGCCGTACCTCAAAATGTAGATGAGCCCCATCAGCCACACCGGATGCGCCAGAAAGGCCAACTAAGTCCCCTTGTTTGACCCGTTGCCCTTTGGTCACACTAATGCTGTTTAGATGGCCGTATAGGGTGTAGATTTTTTCATCTCGCCACAGGAAATCGTGTTCAATCACCACCACGTTCCCGTAAAAATCCGGCTCCGGCCCCATGATATTTTCCCCATCATCCCAACCTGCCATAATCACAGTCCCATCGGCCGTGGCCAAAACCTGTGTGTCATACGTCACGAAAAATTCAACCCCATGATGGGTGCGCAGTGAGTTTCCTTTGGTGCTGCCATATGAATAGGATTTATCGGTCCAGACAATGCCCCCTTCAGGGATCGGCCGGATCATCCAATAATGGGCCTCGTCAGATGTGTTGGGCAAAGCGGGGATCGTAAACGTAGGAACCGGGGTTGGCGTATTGTCAGGGATAGGTGTCGGTGGAATCGGTGTATTGGTAGGAGTTGGAGGCGGATCAGTTGGAAAAGCGGTTGGCATTTCTCCGGCCAAATCTTCCGCTTGCCCTGTAGATGGGCTACCGTCAGTTCCCGAAACAACGGGTGCTGGCAAACCGCTGTCGTCCAGTACGGCAACATTACCCGCAGCCCCTTCCACAACCGGGACCGGCTCGCCATCAATCAGTTCATAAACAGAAATTGAGGGCAGTTCGGCCGTTGGGATCACTGTAGGATCTGGGTCAACGGCTAGCGCAACCGGTTGTGCAGAAGAACTGCTAGCCGCACACCCGCTGACAAAAGCAGCAAATACAAAACCGAAAAAGATTTCTTTTACTCGAATCATAAAGCGGATCGAATCATACGGGATGGCTTTGAAATGTGTCAACACGTTTATTGTACTGTTATAATTTTTTCAGAATTCTAAAAACAAATCTACTAAATAAACAAAATAAGCGAAGCAACATGACACACACAATCGGCATCATCGGCCCTGGCCAAATTGGAGTTACCTTAGCAACCATTTGGAGCCAAGCTGGCCACAATATTATTCTTGGCTCACGCGAACCGGCCAAAGCGGCAACAATCGCATCTGAATTGGGCAACAACATGCAGGGGATGGGTATTGCCGAAACGGCCGCGGCGGCCGATATTTTGCTATTTTCGTTCCCCTGGTACGCTCTGATCGATATCCAGCGAGAAATCGGAAAATGTGAAGGGAAAATCATCATCGACTGCATCAACCCGATCACGTCTAGCGGCAGTTTGGCGCTTGGCCACAAATGGTCGGCCGGAGAAGAAATCGCCCAAAGTTTTCCTCTAGCCCATGTCGTCAAAGCGTTTAACCATATTTACGTCGAGCATTTTAAAAGCCCGATTTTCGATGGGAAACCGGCGACCGCTTACTACTGCAGCAACTCTGACAAAGCCAAGCAAGTGGTTGCCAGCTTAGCGACCGAAATGGGATTTGACCCCATAGACATCGGCCCCATCAAACACGCACGCTATTTGGAACCCTTAGCCCTGCTCTGGATCCAAATGGCATTCCATATGGGCAAAGGGCCAGAGTTTACGTTTAAGCTTCTTGAACGGTAATTTGAGTGTTGGCCTCAACCAAACAAAAAGCCCTGTGATAAGAACCATCACAGGGCTTTTTGTTTAATTTTGTGCCAAGCAATCGGTTTTTGTCCGATTACCCGCGATTAGTTTAAAGAAACTGAAGGCTGTTTGAGAACTTCTCCCAAGCGGCGAATCCCCTCTTCGATCTGCTCATTCTCAAGATCGCTAAAGCCAAGTACCAATGAAGGAGGAGCCCAATCAAACAGATGATACGGCCGTCCGGCATACACACCGACCCCTTTTTTGCGCATTTCAGCAATCACATGCTGCTCGCTCACCCCATTTTTTAAATAGAGCATGACATGAAACCCGGCCGGGTGATTGGCAAACGTCACCTGCCCTTCTAAATGTTCTTGAATCGCCCGTACCAACACACCGCGTCGTTCTGCATACAGTTTGCGCAAGTTGCGCAGATGGCGCTCAAAATGCCCTTCGGTTATGAAATCAGCAATCGCCGCCTGGGTCAGGGTCGGTGCGCCCCGATCCATCAACATTTTGGCTTGCAAAAACGGCTCACACAATTGTTGAGGCAAAATAACATAGCCCAAACGCAATGCGGGCAATAAAACTTTTGAGAACGTGCCCAAATAGATTACTCGGCCGCTATCGTCTAGCCCCTGCATGGCAGAAATCGGCGATCCCTCATACCGTAGCTCTCCATCATAATCATCTTCGATAATCAAGGCGTTGCGCGAGCGCGCCCACTGGATCAGGTCCAAGCGGCGCTGTACCGGCATCGCCCCACCGTGTGGGAACTGGTTAGATGGGGTGACAAACACCAACCGTGCGTCTGAATCATCTGGGATGCGTGTCGTTTGAAATCCATTCTCATCAACCGGCACCGGCCGCAAAGTAGCCCCGTGTGACCGGAAGACTCTGGCCGCATTAACATAGCCAGGTGTTTCAACCAGCACTTCATCTTTGGGGTTCAGCAACATGCGGCTCAAAATGTCTAAAGCCTGCTGCACACCACTAATGATAAACACCTGCTCGGGTCGGCAGTTTACCCCGCGCTGGCGGCCGACGTACGAAGCGATCGCCTCGCGCAGCGGGCCAAAGCCCCCGACAGATCCATATTTTGAGAGCAAGGCATCATCTGTGCTTAGGTAGCGGGCCAATAATTTACGCCACACATCATAAGGAAAAATGTGGGAAAACGAGCGGCCGAATCCAAAATCAATTTCAACCTTTGAATTATTAGTCTCTGCGGTTAAACGCCCCATGTCTAACGCAGATGCAAATTCTGGTGCCTGAATACGTGCGGCCCAATCTGAAAGCTTGACCGGTGCAGCCGGTTCACCGTTTTGTAGCAGATTTAATTCACCTGTGACAAAGGTGCCCGATCCCGGTTTGGTAACGACATACCCTTCCAGCTCAAGCTGTTCGTACGCCACGTTTACCGTCATACGGGCCATTTCATATTTTCTGGCAATTTCGCGGGTAGCCGGAATTTGAGTCTCGCACGGCAGTTGGCCGGCTAGAATCATGTCTCGAATCTGTAGGTAGATTTGACGATTAAGTGGGATATCGGATTTATAGTCAATTTGCAGGTCGATCATTTCTGCTTTGGTTGGGGCTGTTTTAATCATTTATTTTATCGTAGATAATCCAGTCAATAAAATTTTTTTCTACTTTTCTACTTACCGGCTTGGTTATCCAATTAAAAACGGTTTATGTTTTATCTTTTTAACCACTTTTACCAATGGTCTGAATACTGCTTAACACCCTACTTTACATAAGTAATAAGACTCGAAATCAGAACCTGTTGTATACTTGGAGAATGGCTTACCGTACAAGCGACAAAGTTCGTCAGAAAAAAGATGCAAAGCGAACTGCCATGATGCAAACGGCTGTTCAAGTTTTCGCAGAAAAAGGATACCATGCTGCCACTGTCAGAGATATAGTCCAAAAGGCAGGTGTGGCTATCGGAACGTTCTACTTTTACTTTCCGGATAAAGAGACTTTGTTTGTCTATTTATATGAGGAAACTGGGGAGTTTTTGGCCCAAACCTTAGAGCAGGCGATCACATCAAAGGAGTTGCTGCACCATCAAATTGCGGCCGGTGTGCAATCCTACGTCAACATCGCGCTGTATGAACCGGCCGTCATTCATCTTATGCTGGTAGGCGGGATCGGAGCCATCCCATCGCTACATGAAAAACGATCGATATTTAGAGAGCGGATGACACAAATGTGGCAGCGGCCGTTAGATTTTGCCAGTGACGATGGGAACTTGCCCGAACAAAACACACGCCGTTCGGCCGAAATGATTGCTGGTGCCTGCGATGAAGCGATCCTTAATTTGTTGGCTCAGCCAGATGCAGAATCAAGCGGCCCCGCAACCGTGAGAGACATCACTTTGTTTATTCTGCGCGGGCTTGGCTACAATACACAAGATAAAAACTCAGGCGAGAGTTAAACCTTTATTTCCAATCTAAGCAGATTTACGTATACGACCTTGGTCCTAATTTTTGTAGAATATTTCACATCGGTTTATGCAACTTTACGCTTGAGCTTACGTAGTGCGCATCAGTTTATAAACCAAGCAAATCTATGCAAAGGTAACGGACTATCATGTTGGAATTTCTCGCAACAACACCCAATTTAAAATCAACCCACAATGGAGAAAATCTCTTGAAACCAGCAGATTTAATAGCGACGATGAGTTCAGAAAACTCATCTCGGTTTTTAAAACTATGGGGCGCCATCGATACCATGACTGATGCGGAGTTTAATCTCGCTTTTGAACCTGATAATCGTTCAGTTAGCCACCACCTTCAATTGGTGGTAGCAGAATATGAACGCTGGTTAGGCTTTTTAGAAGGGGACATAGAATCTCTGTTTGATGATCACGAATTAACTTCGAACATCAAACGGCAAGATTTACATCGTTATTGGAATTCCGCCAATCAAAAGTTCCGAAATTTTTTCTACAAACAATCTGAAGCTGATCTACATAAGCATCTCGATGAAATTAACGGCCCGATGTGGGAAGCGCTAATTCATCTCATGATGCGCGCAGAGGAGCACCACAACTACATCATTACGATTTTGGCCAATTTAGGCAAACTACCAGAAGTCAAGCGAGCAAATCGGGATTTATGGCAGTACCGGCCGGAAACGTTACCCAAAATTCAGCCCGTAGGTAGCATGGTTCGTTGAAATTAGCGCGCCAACTTGCTATACTTTGGATCGCTCTTTACTGAGCCACCGCTGAAGACTCAAGTCTTTAGCCATTAATAGGATTATTTACCACTCGGCCGAAGCATTTTTTAGCTTCGGCTTTTGTGTCTAACAATAAAATCTTTCCCCAAAAGGGGGTGAAATCAAACATGCCAAAAGTCGTACTCCAAGGTGGAGAAACACAAGAACAATTGTTGCGCCGCTTCCGCAAAGAAGTTGTCAAAAGCCGCGTACTGACTGACGCTCGTCGTAAACGTTGGTTTATCCCCAACAGCGAGGTTCGCCGGATCAAAGAGAAGAAGGCATCTCGTCGCAACAGCAGCCACGGCCGTCGTAGCAACATGTAAGTCGCTGCGCTTACGCACGGAACGAAGTTCCGGTTGTAGGTCGCAAGATTACGCTACGCTTACGCGCAGAACTTCGTTCTTCTAAGGCCAACTAGTTGGCACGTCGTGAGTGCAAAACAGTAAAACAAAAGCCTCTGGAATTTATTTCAGAGGCTTTTTGTATTTTGGGCGTAGAGAAAGGGTAGCTTACTATTTGCTAAACTATGGCAACAATAGATGGGGTCGGCAAGAGCAGGAATGGCTTCCTCCTCATAAGTCAACACGCACCTTCTCTTGCCGACCCCACCACCCAGTCTCTATGAAAAAGAACCGCTTGCGAAACCTTCTCATCCTGTTGCCCCTGTTAACGCTGCTTGCGCTTGGTGCCATTTACTGGTTCTTGCTACACGACCTGCCCCACCCCAATGAGCTAGAGTCCGGCCTACCGGTCCCCAGCATTCGGATCGAAGATCGGGACGGCCGGTTGCTGTATGAGTGGATCGACGGAGAAACCGGCCGACAAGCGAGCCTGCCACTCGACAAAATCTCACCCCACGTCATAGACGCCACGATTGCAACAGAAGATCGCAACTACTGGAGCCATCCGGGGGTAGACATGATCGGGGTGATTCGGGCGATTTGGTCGGCCGCCAACCCAAATAACGATGGGCAAGTGGTCGGGGGCAGCACCATCACCCAGCAATTAGCCCGCAACTTGCTTTTAAGCGATGCGGAGCGGACGGAAAGAACCATCAAGCGAAAAACGCGGGAGGCGTGGCTGGCTTACCGGCTGGAGCAGACCTACACCAAAGAAGAAATTCTGGCGCTCTATTTAAATCAAATTTACTATGGCGGGCTCGCCTACGGCATTGAAGCGGCGGCCCAAACGTGGTTCGGCCGTTCGGCTGAGGAGTTGACCGTTGCTCAAGCCGCATTGCTGGCCGGTCTGCCCCAAGCCCCGGCCGTTTATAACCCGCTGGTCAATCCCGATGCGGCCAAAGAGCGACAAGAAGTTGTGTTAGGGCTGATGCTCAAAGATGGGGCAATCTCGGCCGAAGCGCACGAGCTGGCCGTGAGAGAACGGCTCATCTACACCAGCACCCCCTACCCGATTGAGGCACCCCATTTTGTGGAGATGGTCAAAGCGGAGGTTGATCGGCTGATTCCGGCGGCCGAACGGGCCACGATGCCGGGTCTTACGGTACGCACGACGCTAAATCTCGACTGGCAACAGACAGCCGAAAAAATTGTGGCAACCCAAGTTGAAAAACTGAATCAGCCCGATGATGGCGGATACGGCCACAACGTAGAAAATGGGGCCCTGTTTGCGATGGACCCACGCTCGGGGGAAGTGCTCACCCTTGTCGGCAGCCCTGACTTTTTTGATGCTGAGAGCGGCGGGGCGATCAACATGGTCACATCCCCCAGGCAGCCAGGGTCAACGCTTAAACCGCTGGTTTATGCGGCCAACATGGACCCTGAACGGCCGAATCCCGCCACGGCCGCCAGCATGTATTTAGATGTGACCACGACGTTTATCACGCAAAAGGGTGAGAGCTACGTGCCGCTCAACTTTTCGCGCACCGAGCACGGGCCGGTCCTTATGCGCCAGGCGTTGGCCTCCTCGCTCAACATCCCGGCCGTGGCTGCGCTAGACCAGCTGGGTTTAAAGGATGGCTTGAATGCGTTGCACGATTTTGGGCTAACCACTTACAACTCTCCCGAAGAATTTGACCTCTCGCTGGCGCTTGGTGGCGGTAGCGTGACCCTGTACGATTTGGTTCGCTCCTACACCGCTTTTGCCAACCAAGGTAATCGGGTTGATCCATTGCTGATTTTAGAGATTCGAGAATCCGCTTCGGCCGACCTTTTGTATACCGCTCCGGCCAGCCAACCGCAGCAAACGCTTGACCCCCGCGTCGCATGGCTCGTCAACGACATGCTGAGTGATGATGGGGCTCGGGAACTTTCGTTTGGGCGCAACAGCGTGTTGCGCCTTGATCGGACGGCGGCCGCTAAAACCGGCACCACCAACAATTTTCGGGATAACTGGACTGTGGGCTACACGCCCGATCTTGTGACCGGCGTTTGGATCGGCAATGTCAATCAGACCCCGATGGTTAATGTGACCGGCATCACCGGGGCGGGGCCGATTTGGCACCAGTTTATGCGCTCGGTGCTCAACGGCCGCCCCGATGCCCCTTTTGTCCGGCCGGATGGGCTTTCGCAGGTGGAAGTCTGTACGCTCAGCGGCATGCTCCCCTCGGCCGAATGCCCCTACACGCGGCTCGAATGGTTTATCGATGGAACGGCTCCGGTCCAAAAAGATCTCTTTTATCAGCAGATGCGGATCGACGGCCGGACAGGGACGCCAGCGACCAGCCAAACGCCGGGGAGCGAGATTCAGACGATCACGGCGCTAGACCTGCCACCGGCCGCGCACGACTGGGCCCGTGAGCAAAACATCCCGCTTGTCGCTGACTTTGTGGCCCGCCAGCAGCAGTTGGCCGAAGTGACTCTTTCTGGCTCCCCGTCTGCTGAGTCAAACGAGGAAATTTTGGCGATCACCAGCCCAACGCCCAACGTGATCTACCGCATCGCCCCCTCCTTACCGATTGAGGTGCAGAAAGTAGAGTTTGAAGCGATTACGAACTTGGACCCGGCCGAGTTAATATTCTTGCTCAACGGTCAGCCGGTTGAGTCGTTTTTACAGCCCCCCTTTACCGCATTTTGGCAGCTTGAGATCGGCCGGTATGATCTTGTGGCTCGGGCGATATTTGAGGATGGAAGTGTGACAGACAGTCGGCCGGTCTTTTTTGAGGTCGCTTTGCCTGAGGAAAATTAAAGGACACCAGCAAGCTGGCGTTCTACACACATACGATGAAAATTGAACATATCGCCCTCTGGGCCAAAGATATCGAAGCGATGAAACGCTTCTACGAAACTTATTTTGCGGCGCAAGCCAACAACAAATACACCAACCCGAAAAAAGGATTCCAATCCTACTTTTTGACGTTTGAATCGGGTGCGCGCATGGAGCTGATGCAAAAGCCGGATGTACGGCCGTTGGAGCGCACCGATCCGGCCGAAGAGTTTGTCGGGTACGCCCACTTCGCCTTTGCGCTGGGATCAGAGACGGCCGTAAATGAAAAAACCCACCGCCTCGTGAGCGATGGGTTTACAAAGTTAGATGGTCCCCGCTGGACGGGTGATGGGTATTATGAAAGCGTCATCCTTGATCCCGAAGGAAATCGAATCGAATTAACCGCGTAGGGACGAAAGGAACGGCGGACAGTCTATGCTAAGCAAAGTCACCTCTCATACCGTTCCTTACGTCTACGACCCTACCGCTGAATCACCGGCAAAAATATTGACGTTTCAGGGACAGGGGTCCCAACCGGCGGGACCGGTGTCTCAGTTGGATCGGTTGGATCAGGTGTTTCAGTTGGGCTTGGCGGGATTGGCGACGCTGTAGGGACTGCCGTTGCGTCACAATCTAAGTTGCTAGGAACATGTCGATTGGCCCCAAATCCACCTTGCAAATTGAGTTTGGAATCACTTAGTTCAGGCCAAACCTCCGGCTGGCCTTTGGTGCCGTTTAATGTGAAGTTGCTTTTCTCGCTTGCGTCACAGCCGTCACTGCTGCCATAGCTGTGTAGCGATGAACGGTCGATAGTGTACACCGCTTTGCTGGATGAAACAGGTCCAACAGAGCTAATGATTCCCACGATGAGTAAAACCATCACCCCTATTCCGATAAAACGGGCAGGATTTTTCATTTTGAATTGAAACATACTCATCACCTTTAATTACCCAGCCGGACATGGCCGAGTGGCGCATCCAGCACAACAGGATCGCTATAAACACCGGCCGCGCTGTAGTTGCCCGGCTGAATAAACAACCGGCCGTTGTTTGCGGCGGCGTCAATCCCTTCGCCAAACGTGTTGTGCGGATTGATAAAACTGCCGGTCTCCGTTCCAGAATGGGTTGAATCTACAAACGACCAATGTGAACGGCGATACAAAAATTGAATCGTCAGAACATCAAGCCTGCTCAGGTGGGTCCGCTGCCCGATCCCGTCTTGCCATTCGGCCGTCCAAGGGGCATTCACATCAATCGTGTTGCCGATGCAATCCTCATTGATGTCTCTGAGACAAAAGTTGGTGTCGCCATAATGCATGAGCGAATCGAAATCGTAGACTTCAGCCCCTGCTAAGCCAAACGCTTCGTAATCCCGTTTGGGCCACACATCTCGACCCTCGGCCGGGTTAAAGTTGCCGATAAAGTCTGGGTTGATATTTTCCTCATTCACCGTGACAAAGTGATTCCGATCTATCCGGGTTTGTTCATGACGCAGGCCCAAAGCGTGGCCAAGCTCATGAACAAGCGTATAAGTGTTGTCCCAATGCTCACTGCCCACGATGATAAATTGCTCGCCACCTTGACGACCTAATTCAGCAAAGCTAGCGTTTTCAAATTCGGTGCTTTCAACGATGGTAACGTAATCGGTTTCGTTGGTGCGCAGAACAAAATCTATGTCAGTCGCGTCTTCCATAATCACAATGGCGGCCAAAAACTGAAACCGTTCACCGCCGGTCACCCCGGCATCAAAGCGATACGGAACCACCCCGTTGGGCCACAAATTGGTGTTCCACACGCTGCGAGTTCCAATACGATCGTTGTGAATCACAACATCACCTTCTAATCTTGTAAACCCTTTAGGGACTCCCTCTTCATCATCCGGTTCTTGAGCCTGTATGGCAGATGGCAAAAGCATGGAGCCGAGCAAGAGCAACCCTGCGAGCAGAACATATGCGTGTTTCAGTCGGTTCATGATCCACCTCCTTTATTGCAAGGTGACAAGAACCAACACCAAGCCGCTGCCTGAGTCTAGCCCTGTCATCGCTTTGCCTAGAATGGCCCCTTGAGCCGCTCCGTGATCAACCACCTTTTCTGCATGCCCGGCCGTCTCTGATGTCGTGAGCATGTCCCCCACTTGAACCGGTTGCTCGCTTGCATCGACCCAAACATAAACCCGGCCGGTGATAGCTACCGGATAGTCCCCATCCGCAATTGAGCCATCCTGCCCCATGATCATGCCTGGGGCTACGCCCCCTGCGCCGCTAATCACACCCACCACTTTTGTGTCATTAGCGTGATGGCAGATCACGAGCTGCCCCGGCCGTTCAGCGTCTAAACAGGCCACCATGCCTGCCTCAGGGGCTTGATTCGCCGCAGCGTTCACTTCAAATAGCTCAGCTAAATCAGAGCCACCGGTAATCTCAAGTACTTCAACCGTTGTGCGGCCCCCTTCATCGACACGGAAGATCACGTTGTCATCTGCGTTCCGAATCTCAAAATCGTTATCCGCATCACCGGCACCATCTGCGTTCAGCTCAACGACAACCGCATCATTCGATGTGATGTAAAAATCGCTGTCTGGATAATTGGGCGGGCTTACAATCCGGCCGTTGTCCCCATCGTTTGTATTTGAATTACCGCCTAAAATGATGTCAGGATTACCATCTGAGCCGCTGCGGGCGTAGATTCCCGCATTTTCACCACGGAAGGTGCCACCCCGATTTCCGGCCGAGTCAACAAAAATCCCATCAAACGTAGCAGAGGAAACGAACACGCCGCTGCCGTTATTGGCTGATTGAACGAACACCCCGTGGGTGCCAGCGTTCCCAATAGACACACCGGTCGCACCTGCTTCGGCCACACGCAATCCGTGGTTCCCGGCCGATTCAATTTCAACACCGTCATTGCCGCTGCTGTTAATATGCACCCCATCTTGTCCGGCCGAGCCGATCACAACGCCGTCGTTGGTCGCTGTATTGACTTGAAAGCCATCGTCTCCCGCGTTTACAACTTGAAAGCCATCTTGACCAGAAGAGCCAACTTCAACACCATTGGTGCCTGCATTCACAATGCTCACACCATCAGCACCTGTTTGATTGATGCGTACCCCGCGCACGGCGGCCGTATCAATTTGGAGCGCATCATCACCCGACTCCTTAATGTGGACTCCGATAAAATCAGCTTCATCTATCACAATGCCTGCACGACTGGCATTCACATGAATCCCATCCATCACAGAAAAGACCGTTAAACCCACCCCATCAATATCGTCCGACGCATTTGAAATCGTCACGATACTTTCGTCTAAATCGTCTCGGATGATGGCGCCCGGTACGAGGCTAAACGCGTACGGTGTTGGGTAGACGTGCTGACGCGGGTTTAGGGTTGTGAAGTCGGTGTTGTCACAGTTGACCGCGATTTCTAGCCAGCGTGCCTGCCCGTGAAAGGCCAAATCTCCAAACTCGTTGCTATCGTTCAAAATGACAGCAAAGTTACCGTCCGTCACAGGCACCGCCCGAATAATATCGGCCGAACCAACTTGGGAACCAGCTACCTCATCGTTCCAAAGCTCAAAACGGAAATGGCAGCTGCCGTTTACCGGCACACCGTTGTCGGCCAAATACCCCTGATAGCTAAAGCCGGTCCCTATCGAAAGCTGGGTTGCAAAATTACTGAGCGAATTCCCCCCCGCCTGAGCCAATCGGCCGCTAAACGGCAGTGCTACGGCCAGAATCAGCAACAATAGCCCCCCTGCCATCATGAATCGTTTTTTGTTAAAAGTCATGGTTTTTCTCCTTACATCATCAAATGATCAATTTATCAATCAGGTTTATTGTCTTCCTGATTCGATGGTCTAAAATTGACCTCTACAGGAAGCTTGAAATCAGAAAGTTGATTCAACAGCCAGTATGGATGGTTTGATTGTTCAAATGTCTGACATAGGGGCAGAAAGTTGTCCGAATGTTGGAAGAGGAAAAATTTATGACACTGCGCTTTGGGGACCTGCTTTCCAACGCCCTTCACGACATCAAGCAACTCACTGGAAAGAAAATCAGCGCCCTGCAAGACGAAATCGGTTATACGTTTGATCCACCTGTTTCGGGCGATACGATTGAAAAGTGGCGCTACCGCAAAACGAGCCTGTCGGCCGGTCAGCTGGAGCAGTTGGCCAGCGCCATTTTGGTCTACGACCATGTCGCCCATCAGCGGGATTGGTTAGAGTCGTTCTTGACGGTTGGCGGGCATCCCTATGCGCAAGGCTTTTGTGACACACGATTTCCCGATCCCACGGCTCATCCGGCTGAAGAGGTTGCCGAATCCCCAGCCAACATCACCATCTCCCCTGCGCCGCCCCAAAATGCATACGGGCCACCTGCGCAGTCCCAGTTTGTCGGCCGCACGGCCGAACTTGAGCAGGTTCAAACACAGCTAAAAAGCATCGGCTCGGCCGCAATTTGTGGGATGGCCGGTATGGGCAAAACCTCGCTGGCGCTGGCAGTGACGCACAATTTGGGTGATGCACGGCCGGTCTTTTGGCATCCGTTCTACGACCAAAACTTAAACTCCTTTGTCCGGCGGCTGGCCGGCTTTTTGACCCACTTTGAGCGTCCCAGCCTCTGGGAAATGCTCGAATCAGCCCGCCAAGCCAGCATCAAACCGCCCGATCTCACCAGCAGCCTCGACACCCTTCTGGCACAGTTAGATGGGTTGAACCTACTCATCTGTCTCGACGATTTGCAATTTGTTGATGACATGCCGGAGATTCGGACGTTTGTGCAACGGCTGAGCAGCAAATGCCAAAGCGAACCAAAGTTAGCCTTGCTGATCACATCCCGCAATTACCCCGCTTTTTTACCGGCCGGGGTGCCGTTTGAACTGGCAGGATTAGGAGTCTCTGACGCAACCGCTTTGGCAACTAAACGTCAGCTCGAGCTACCGTCCGATCTCATCACCCAGCTACATGCTGCCACAGAAGGCAGCGGTGCGTTTTTGACCCTCGCCATCGCCGCGCTGCAAACGGCCCAAGACCCTGCCCACCTCATCTCACAGCTTGCCTCGGCCGCTGACATCGAGCGCTTTTTGCTCGACGAGGTTAACGAGCGGCTGAGCAGTCAGGAGCAGCGCATCATGGAAGCGGTTTCGATTTTAGGCGGCTACCCCGGCAGTCGTGATCTGCTCGAAACCGTTGTCAACCAGCGAGATGTGCGAAAAACGCTTCGAGTTTTGACCGATCAGTATCTGCTCAACGAAGCAGACGGTGATAACGGCAAAACCTATCAACAACATCAAATTGTGCGGGCGTTTTACTACGACCAGCCCACACGCAAAACGCGGCGTGAGCTCCACCAGCGGGCGGCCGAGTTTTACACCGATGAAGAGGTTGATCATTTTCAGGCGGTCTTTCATTTCGCCAAGGCGGGGGCGGCCGAGCAGGCGATACGGATCGGGCAAAGCCATCTTTGGGAAATGATCAACGGGGGGCTAGCAACCCCGCTTTTGCAAAGTCTAGAACCGATCCCACCTGAACCGTTAGACGAGGAAACCAAAATTGATCTTTGGCTGGCAAAGGGGCAGCTCAACCACTTTTTGGGGGAATATGACAGCGGCCGAACCCACTATCAACTGGCGGCCGAAGCGCTGCAAGTGATGCCCAGCAACGGCCAAACAGACCGGCTCAAAGGGCAAGTTTGTTTAAACATGGCCGAACTGCTTGAACGGCGTGATCCACCAGAGGCTCTCACTTGGGCGCAACGGGGATTAGACATTCTCGGCACAGCAGACAGCGACCTTCATACTCGATTACAAGTCCAGCATGGCACCATTATGATGTATATGGGCAACTCGGCCGGGGCACTTGAATCGTTTATGCTTGATGAGGGTTCGCTCCGTGCGCTCCCGTTAGCGTTGCAAACCAACATCAACAAAAATTTAGGCGCCGTCTACTTTAATCTCGATCAGCTTGAACAGGCGGTGGTGCACAGCGAAAAAGCGCTGCAGCTTAGCATTCAGTCCCGTGACCATCTACAAACATCGCGCATTTACATCAATCTTGGCCCCACCAAATACATGTTGGGGGATTGGGCCGGAGCGGTTGAGGATCTGGAGCAGGCTCTGGCTATCGCCAAACGGCTGGGGAGCCACGATGTGGTGTTGGCCCTGCACGTCAATCTCGGCCGGTGCTACGTTGACAAAGGGGATGATGAGTTGGCCCGCCACCATCTTGAACGTGCTATCGCTCTTTCTCAACACGCCAGTTCGCTCCAGCTTGTGGCCGCCCGCATCAATTTGGCAAGATTGGCGATCTTCAATCGGCAAACGATGCAGGCAAAGGTCCAGCTGGCCCTTGCGGAAGAGGATGCCACACTCAAAAATGATCAGTTGGCGCTGAATACGATCAAAGCGATGCTGGCAGAATGTGCGGTGCTTGAAAATGATTTTCCAACAGCCAACAGGCTCATCGCCCAGGCAAGAAAAATGGCTACGCAGCTAGATGATCAAACGAACTTGGCGATTTTGGCCCGTTTGCAGGGGCAGATGGCCGCCAGCGAAGGTAATACGGCCGCGGCCGAGCAACATTTCGGCCGGAGCGTTGAAATTTTAGAAACGATTGATCCGTATCAGGCGGCGGTGGCAAAACTTACTTGGGGAGAGCAGATGATGACCTTACAACAACTGCAAAAAGGGGAAAAGCTTGTTCGTGAAGCGCAACAAGTATTTGCAAGCTTGGGTGCGCAAAGAGAAGAGAAAAGCGCCACCAATCTATTGGCCGCTTGAAAAATTCGGACAAACCTCTGAACCGGCCTCAGAATAACACCATCCATAATCAGGCAAAATACCCAGTGTCATTCGTAAAAAGGAGAAAATAATGATGAAACGGCTTTTATTAATCGTATTGCTAGGGTGTCTTGGAGTTGTTTTTTATCAATCGGTGCAGGCGATGGGGGGTGGTTGGGTGACAGATATTGATACATACGACAAAGTCAACAAAGTTTGTCGGGATGGGTATCAGCTAACGCACGCACCCGCTCAAGAACAAACGCCAACCAACGGGATCAAACCGCTTTCGTTTGGACATTTTGTGGATGATGCTTGGTTTTCTCAAGAAGTTGGGGGGATTATTCAGGCCGGACTCGGAGAGCCTTTACTTTACTCAAATTACTATCAAACCTTGGGGCCGACCTTAGCGCTTGATAGCTATGCTGAGTTAGTTGAAGAATCAATCGAAGTTCCGGGAAGCGATCCGGATCACTATTTTCTGGGCAATTACCCCTTTTCGCGACACTTGCCCGTTGGCACACATGTGGCATTTAGAGAATCAATTGAGCAAAGAATTTTCGATATCGCCTTGGTCGAAGATTGTTATTTCCATGTATTGCCGGGCGACATTGATCAACAAATTGATACCCGCAAATTTATCAATCCGGGTGACTCAACAATCGATTCAAGCGACCTCACAGTAGAAATACTTGAGGTCCCCGAAGGAGGATCTATCACATTTGGATTAGACGATGTCACCCCGGGCTATTCGTTTCGGCTCAGTTTGACAGAACTTTGGGGGATGAACTATGTAGCCGGTGCTAATCCGCCCGCAGAGGATCAGCTCAAATTTGCTGTGCGGGGAACCTATCGGGTTTCGTTAGACGAAGATGGGGAGCAAATCACATCTGGGGCATCGTATGATCCATCTATTTCGGCCGATGGGTCTGCTATTTCATTTACATCCCTTGGCGACAATCTAGTCAGCGACATGAATATGGGGGAGGATGTTGATCAAAACCAGGATGAAGATATTTATATTCGTGCCTTGCCAGACTTCGGCCCTTGGGAAACCAAGTTAGTCTCCCACAATGATGATGGTACCGGAGCAGGGAACGGTCGCTCGTACAACAGCGACATTTCCCCTGATGGCAAATTGGTCACCTATGTTTCGGCCGCATCTGATCTTGTAGGAGGTAGCGATCAGTGTGATAAGAAAAGTGATCTGAACAATGTGCGTGACATCTTCAAATGGGATATCACGAGCTTTTCTGATGCGGCAAATTCGCGCGTATCTATGTTTAATTTTCCGAATGGAACAGGCTGTAATGAAATTAATGCTCGGTCATTATCACCCGCAGTCGCAGATTCCCGCAGTTCAGGAAACAGCGAGTTAGTTGCTTTCCAAACGTTAGACGACTTTCCTAATCTGGTTTATAGCAGTGACAATAATGCTAGCGACATTTTGTTAGACAACGATGGGACAACTACACGACTCTACATCGCAAATGACGCACTTTCGCTTATTGCTCCAAACGGGCGCAGCTACGCGGCCGACATTTCGGCCGACGGTAAGTTCGTTGCGTTTACGTCAGATGCTTCAAATCTTTTTGACTCTGATACCAATGGCCATGCAGATGTAGGCATTAAAGATTTAAACGGTGACCTTAGCCGGATTTCTGTTGCATCAGACGGATCACGAGCGGTGGGTGGTGACTCAACCAATCCAGCGATTTCACAATTTGGGCAGCACATCGCGTTTGAATCACGGGCAACCAACCTCAGCCCGGCCGAATATGACACAAATAGCCAAATCTATGTGCATGACACAGCCACAGGCTGTACTCAGCTACTCACAAAATCAATTTCATCACTCCTGCGGGATGGATCAATGGCAAACGGCGCGTCTATTCGGCCGCAAATTTCAGCCAACGGCCGGTTTGTTGCTTTTGCCTCATCAGCCGCAAACTTAGTTAGCAATGACACAAACGATGTCAGCGATATTTTTCTGATCGATCGGGACTTTGATCAAGATCACAGTTTTTATGCGGAAGAAGGAAGCTGCGAACCGGGTCCGTTCCACATCACAAGGGTTTCTATCGCGGGTGATGGTACTGAAGCAAATGATGCATCTTTTGATCCAGCCATTTCAGACAATGGAGATTTTGTCGCCTTCGCCTCTGATGCTACAAATCTGATTTCTGGCGACACAAACGGTTTGCGCGATGTGTTTGTTCACTACATTGGCTACACGGGTGAAATTCGGTTTGAATCTGAAAGTAACGAACCCACGCCGACTGTGACTCCAACAGCAACTCCCATTCCTACAGTTTCCCCTCCGGCTGCCAGTAAATTTATCTATCTTCCCTACGCCTCACGCTAGCCCAGTTCCCTATCGAAAGCGCTTCTCATGTCTTACAGAAGAAGAGAGGCGTCTTTTTTATCCCTCAATCTCATCCAGCTCCAACCAGCGCTCCATCACAGCCTCAAGCTCCGCGTTGACAGCTTCAAGCTCGGCAGTCAACTCTCCCAACCGGCCGTAGTCACTCCCGATATTGTTAATCTGCTCCTCAATCTCAGACACTTTTGCTTCCAGCTCCGGCATCTTCTGATCCAGTGCTTCAAACTCTTTATTCTCTTTCCAGCTCCGCTTTTTCTTTTCCGTTTTAACCCGTCCCTCTGGTGCTTTCTTCTCGACCTTCTGCGCCCGCTGAGCCGCTTCAGCCTCTTCCTGCTGGACAGCCGCAGGAACAAAAGGAGACGGATAGCGCGTTCCCATCACCCCATTTTCAAACGGAATAATAAAATCAACGTTCCGGTCTAAAAAGTAGCGATCATGGCTCACAACAACCACAACCCCACCAAAATGGTCTAAAAACTCTTCCAAAACCCCCAGCGTTTGTACATCCAAATCATTGGTTGGCTCATCTAAAAACAGCACGTTTGGCTGGCGCACAAGCGTGCGCAACAGATACAGCCGCCGTCGCTCCCCACCGCTTAAGCTCTGAATTTGGGTCCGCTGTTCACTGCGTGGGAATAAAAACCACTCAAGCATTTGTGGGGCCGAAATTCGCTCCCCATCTTTTGTTTCGATAAGGGGGGCGATATTTTCGATGTATTCTCCCAACATCATCTCTTCGTTGGCGAGCAGATCTTCGCTTTGCTGGTCAAAATAGCCAACCTCTACTGTTGATCCCCAATCGACCGTGCCGGTATCTGGCTCAAGTTTGCCCGCCAGCACGTTTAACAGGGTCGATTTACCCGCTCCGTTCCGGCCGACAATGCCGATCCGATCACCCGGTATCAGCTCAAAAGAGAGATTTTCAAACAACGTGTTGCCGTCAAACCCTTTAGACAAATTTTCAACTTCGAGCACCCGTTTGCCCAAACGACGGCCGGCCAACGACATCGCTACCCGGTCATTGGTCCGCTCAAGTTTGACATCTTGCAACGCCTCGGCCCGCTGCACCCGTGCTTTTTGTTTAGTAGATCGAGCCTGTGCGCCACGCCTTAACCATGCCAACTCACGTTTTGCCATCGCAATCTGCTTCTCAGTTCTGGCTTGGATTTGGGCATCACGCTCGTCACGTTTTTCTAAAAACGTACTGTAGCTGCCAGGGTAACTCACCAGTTCACGCCGATCCAGCTCCACAATGCGATTGGCTACATTTTCTAGAAAGTAGCGATCATGTGTCACCATCATAATGGCGGCCGACAATCCACCTAAATAGTTTTCAAGCCACGCCACCGTATCGGCATCAATATGGTTGGTCGGCTCGTCCAAAATCAGCACGTCACCCGGGTCAAGCAGCGCCCGTGCAATCGCCACACGCCGCTTTTGGCCACCGCTTAACTCATTGGTTGTTTTGCCAAATTCAGTGATCCCCAAGTTAGATAGAACTGTTTTGGCTTGGGTTTCAGCCCCCCAACCGGCCATACGGTCCATTTCGCTACTCATTGCCAGCAAGTTTTCTTGTGCGGCCCCGTCGTCTGGATTAATGGCCAAAGCATGTTCGGCCGCCTCGTAATCACGAACTACCTGCATCAGCGGAACTTCGCTATCAAACACCGATTCTAAAACTGTTTTGTTGGGATCTAGATCTGGCTCCTGAGGCAAATAGCGCACCCGCACGTTTCCCCAAATTGTCAGGTTCCCTTCATCAGCATCCTCTACCCCTGCAATAATCTTCAAAAGGGTCGACTTCCCGCTTCCATTCCGGCCGAGCAGCCCGATTTTGTCACCTGAGTTGATCAATAGGTGAACCCCATCCAGCAAAACCCGTTCGCCATACTGCTTTGAAATGTGTTCTAGGGTGACTAAATTCATTTAGATAGTAAAAAACCAGACTGGCTCATTTGCGCAGTCTGGTCTTTAAAAAAGCTTACTCATGCTAACGACTATATTTGAAAGCCGGATTTGGAATTGATTAGTTTCTGCCTGTAATCGTCTACATAGCCAGACAGCATATCTTGAATACTGCCCCATTCTTCGCTACCCAAAATCGTCTTCATTTGGGTCATAGACTTAGCAATGCCACTGGCTTGGATTTGATCAGCATCGCCAAATCTTGTATACCAAAATTCTAGGTCGCCTAATCCCAAGCGGGTAATGCGAGGGATTAGTTCATTTACCACAAATTCAGAATATTCGGCCTCTCGGCTATCTCGAATATTCCATGTCATTACTATTTTTACCTTAGAGTTGGACATTAACGTTTTGGTTCTAGAAAAACTACCTGAGTTTCTTCTGGCAAACTAGACGAGCTGATTTTCAACGTTGCTTCTGGGTTTACCTCGGTAATTCCCATTTCGGCAACAAATTTATCAACCGATTCATACTCGTATTTCAACCCTTTTTCTGAGTACATCATTGGGATCACAACAGATGGGTCGATCATCGAAATCAGTTCAGATGCCTGTGACGAGTTGAGCACATCGTTCCCACCCACCGGGAGCAACAGGATATCGACTGCGCCTAATTTATCGATTTGAGTTTGTGTGGGAACTTTGTCTAGCTCACCCACATGGGCCACGCTCACCCCGTTAAAGTTGTACACATAAATTGTGTTTCGCTTTTCTTCGGTCGAGCTTCGTGGGGCGGCAACACCGGTGATAAACACACCACCGATCTCATATTCACCCGGTCCATCTAATAATTGAGAGAAACCGGAAACCCCACCAGAATCATAACGGCTGGTTCCATTTCCTAAATGGCTAATTGTGACTACATCCCCTTTGACTTTTAATGCGCCCAAACCAGATTTTGTAGTGTAAGGGTCGGTTACGATGGTGGCCATGCCACGTTCTGTGATGCGGTAGCATCCTAATCCATACCAAGTAATTTCCATTTGATCTCTCCTGAGAAAGTTAATTATATCAGGCTTACATAAAATGTTCTAAAAATATATGAGGATGAATAGCAGGAAATTTTGGACCAAAACCGGCTACAATCTAGGTGATGGCAGATTTCAGAAAACTTGAAATTCAAGGTGGCACCGTTTCGGGCGATCCAGAGTCAGACTCTGTTGTAAAACTAATGATTCCGGCCGTCCAAACCGGATACACCAACGCACAGATTGACGATTACGGCGGCCGTAAACGATCCGATTACTTGTGGCATGCAAACAACCGAGTCACGCTTTCGCTCAACGCCCGCTTTTCACATCCGGCCGATAAATTGGTTGGCACAGCCGGATTTGGTTTTTGGAACGCCCCATTTGGGGACCCGACAACGCCTTGGCCCGCCCTGCCCAAAGCCACATGGTTTTTTCTGGCCGGCCGGCCGGGAGACTTACCACTGAACCCATCAGGCCCGGGACAAGATTTCTTCGCCTCAACGTTAGATGCAACCACCGGCCGAGCGCTTGCCTTGGCCCCCCTAGCACCTCCAGTTGTTTTACTCAACCGCATCCCAAAATTTAAGCAAACGGTTTGGCCCCGCATTCAACACAGGTTGGGGATGAGCTATCAGCAGATTGATGAGATCGACATCACCCAATGGCATCACTATCAATTGGATTGGTCGCCTGTAGAGTCAACCTTTGCCATCGATGGAAAAACAATTCTACAAACCGACCAATCCCCCCGATCACCACTGGGGTTTGTTTGCTGGATCGACAATCAGTTTATGCAAGTGACACCCACCGGCCGAATGCGGGCCGGGGCATTGCCACTTGCAGAGGCCCAATGGCTAGAAATTGAAAAACTTAATCTAAAAAATCAACAATCGTAAGGCTTATTTTGCCTTTGCAAAATCTGTTGACACACCGTTTTAACCCGTGCTATACTTCGCGCCCGATCTGGGA
>JAHDEN010000065.1 GCA_020628815.1 Chloroflexota bacterium
TCGGTATATTGATTGTTGATGTAGTTGATGACCGCTTGGGCCATTGTCATGCGAATTATTTTCATAGTTAAAAGTATGAAGTAATAAGTGATAAGTATGCGGTGGAATCATCTTCACACTTCATACTTATTACTTGATACTAAATCAATCGACTAACCAGATCGTCGATTGCCCCACAGCCATTTATCTACTTGAAAAACGGTTAGGTCTTGATTGATGGTTACTTGACACGACAGTCTTGGATAGCCAAATGCTTTAGCCGCTTTGTCGTGCCAATGGTCTGGTGGGATGACATCATTTTCGGCGAGCCAGACGCCACAGGTGGCACAAATGCCTCTTCCACCACAGTTTAGATTTTTAGTGTATTTTGTGTATGGAGCACCTTCAGCCGGCAGATTGTCTAGCAAAAACTGCCGCAGGTTTTCTCCATCCTTTGCTTTTAGAGTTGTCTCCACGCCATGTAAAGTACGGAATGTGACGGTGTGTTCTGACATTTAGTAAAAAGTATGAAGTATCAAGTTAGAAGCAAGAGGAGCGTACCACTTCATACTTTCTACTTCTGACTTAAAACTTTACTCAATCTCACTAATCTTCACCGGTCGCCCTTCATGGACAGATTTCCAAGCGGCGAGCCCGATAACAACCGGAGCCCGGCCATCCTGCCCACCGGCCGGAACCGGCGTGCCATCGTTGATACATTCCACAAACTCACGAATCTCAGTCGCGTATGCGTCCATGTACCGCTCTAAGAAAAAGTAAAGGGGCTTAGGAGACGAAATCGTATCGGCCGTTGACAGGCGATGGCGGGTGGGAGTGTTGTTATCACACTCAACCATCCCTTTTGAGCCAAACGCCTCGACCCGTTGGTCGTACCCATACACTGCCTGACGGCTATTGTCGATGACGCACAAGGTGCCATCTTCAAATTTTAAATTGATAATTGCTGTGTCTACGTCCCCAGCTTCACCAATTGCGGGATCCACGCGCACGGCCGACTGCACGTAAACCTCTTCAACTTCACTGCCAGTTAAAAAGCGGGCCATGTCAAAGTCATGCACACTCATATCTAAAAAGATACCGCCAGATACTTTGATATATTCAACTGGCGGGGGCGCTGGATCGCGGCTAGTAATTTTGAGGATATGCATGTCCCCAATTTGCCCAGCATCGATGGCTGATTTAACCGCTCTAAAGTTGGCATCGAACCGACGATTAAAGCCGATCATTAACTTAACACCCGCTTTCTCAACGGCCGCTAACGCTCTATCAATCTCAGCTAAATCTAAATGGATCGGTTTCTCACAGAAGATCTGTTTGCCAGCTTCGGCCGCTTCGATAATAAACTGAGCGTGGGTATCTGTAGATGAACAGATCAGCACCGCTTCAACCTCAGCGTCCATCAAAATATCATGATGGTTATCGCTGTACGGCACACGATATTTGTTGCCCACCGCCTGTGCAGCTTCGATATAAACGTCGCACACACGCACCAGCTCGGCCGTATCAACCTGCATCAATGCTTCGGCATGTACTTTTCCAATCCGGCCGCAGCCGATGAGACCGACTTTTAGTGTTTTAGTCATGTTTTCTCAGTGGTCAGTGACCAGTGATCAGTGACCAGTATCGTCTTCGTGCGCTAACTGATCACTGGTCACTGCCGCGAAGCGGACTGGTCACTAAGTTAGTAAAATTCTTCGTCCTTCTTGCGAACTTAACTCAGCTGCAGCAATAATTTTTTGCACCCGAAGGCCATCTTCAAAATTCGGGGATGGCTCAGTGTCGTTGATAATGGCGTCGATAAATTCGCCAATCATATGCCCGTCTTTGCGGAACACCGTTTTGTACGATTCATGTACATCGCCGGGAATATTTCCATGCCCCCATACCTCATCAGGTATTTCAAGCGTATGGAGTTCTTCACCCACAGTTGCACCGATCGTTTCTTGCACGTCGTACCAATTATTTTTATGGTACAAGGTTCCTTTTGAGCCGTGAAAATCGTAATAATGTTGTTGCTTAAAAGCCGAAGTTGTCTCGTATGACAGTGAGGTGTAATGGATCGATCCCATCGCCCCATTTTTAAAACGGAGTGTGAGCAGCCCATTGTCATCGGCCGGGGTAAATGGTTGACCATTCTGGTCCACATCACCACGATCAATAGTTTGACTAATCTCGGCCATAACCGACTCAACTTCACCAAAATACCAAGTGGCCAAATAAATCGGATGAGAGCCTAAATTGGCCAAGTCCCCAGCACCTACAATGTCTCTATTCCATCCCCAGCCATAGCCGGGGTTACGGCCGAAGTCATGATAATAGCGAATGTTCAGGTGATACGGATCGCCGATATACCCTTCGTCTATAAGCTGTTTCATGTACCGATTATGGGCCAAGAAACGATAGGTAAAGGGGATCATGGTCTTAAGGTCTTTCGCCTTAGCCAATGACGCCATCTCTTGCGCTTCAGCCACACTGGTCGCCATCGGTTTTTCACACAGCACGTGCAACCCTGCATTCAAACAAGCCATCGTCTGCGCATGATGATAATTGGTGTGCGACGCCACAATCACAGCATCGCAAACTTGTTGGGCAATTAGCTCATCAAAATCGGTAAAGGCGTGTGGCACATCCCATTTGGCGGCAAACGCGGCCGCTTTATCGGGATTCCGGCCGCACACGGCGGTAACCGCTACCTGTGGATGGGCCTTCAAGGCGGGCAAATACATAGCATCTGCCCACCAGCCTGTGTTTATGACTGCAACTTTTATCATCTTTAAGAGTAATCAGCGACCAGTAAAGGTGCGCTCATAGCCAACCGTTTACTGCCGCGAAGCGGACTGTTCACTAATTACTTTTCTCTCGCTCCAGTAATCAGGTCCGCAATGTCTTGCTGGGTCAGTTCCCCTTTCATATACGTACCTACACTTTGACCTTGGCGAATAATGGTGTAGCTGTCAGAGACTTGATAAATGTGATTTACGTTGTGAGTGATGAAAATTACTGGCAAGCCACGCTCTTTAGCCGCACGGATGTAATCCAAAACTTTATTGGTTTCTTTTACAGATAAAGCTGAGGTTGGTTCGTCCAGAATTAAGAGCTTGGCACCAAAGTGAATGGCGCGGCCGATAGCGATTGATTGCCGCTCACCACCAGACATTTTGCCTACTTTTTCTTCGGCCGAACGGATGTGAATGCCGATATCAAGAAGTGATTCTTGGCACTGTTTTGCCATCTCTTGCCGCTGGAGCCACTTGATTGGTCCAATGTTTGTGACCAATTCACGTCCTAAAAAGAAATTACGCCAAATGCTCATTAGCGGAATCAAAGCTAAGTCTTGATAACAGGTTTCGATTCCTAACGCCCGTGCATCTGCTGGAGCATTAATTTGCACTTCTTCCCCATCGAAAATAATTTTCCCCGAGGTGGGTGTATGTACGCCCGTCAACACCTTAATCAGCGTTGATTTGCCTGCACCGTTGTCCCCCATAAGGGCACGAACTTCACCTTTGCGGACTTGAAAATCAACTCCGCGCAACGCCTCAACGGTTCCAAAGCGTTTGGTGACATTTTGCATGTCTACGATAACCTGTTCGTCTTTAAATAGGTCATTGCCTATTTTTTCTGCAACTTGTTCCATGGTTTTCAGGCTTTTGGCCTTTAGCCATTAGCTCTTGGCTTTTGACCAATAGCTAATAGCTAAGAGCAAAAAGCTAATAGCTAACTGGTTGATCGATTCCGCAACCAATTGTTGAAAATAACAGAGGCGATGATGGTGACACCAACGACGGCCGGAAAATTGTCGGCCGGTATAAGCGTAAAGTTCATCAAGATGACGCCAGAGCGTAGAACACTAATTAGCAACACACCAACCAATGCCCCCCACACACTACCGTATCCACCATTTAAAAGCGCACCACCCACAACAGCCCCCGCAATGGCGGTTAGCTCGATACCCGTTTGCTCAGCCACACGTACACTTTTAAACTGGCTAAACTGAACGATGCCAGCAAACCCTGCGAGAAATCCACTGATCATAAAGGCATAAACCCGAGCCCGTGTGCTGCGCACACCCTGTGCCCGTGCTGCTCCTTCGTTACCACCAATCGCAAACAGATGGTTTCCAAACGAGGTGCGGACCAGCAAAATTTGATACAAGGCAACCAAGCCGAACAACCACACGGTTGCCATACGGAAATTAACCCGATCACGGCTGTCTTCACCAATCAGCCAAGTTTTTACAAAATCATTTAGGAGATCGAACCGGCCGTTGAAAACTTCATAGACAATCGGTTCGTCAAGCACTTGCAAAAGCTCTGCCCCAGCAACAATCCAAACCAAGCCACGATAAATTTGGCGGGTCCCTAAAGTCACAATAAATGATGGCACATTGGTCCAAATCAGGATGAGTCCATTCACCAATCCCATTAGAGTGGGGATACCCACACCAAGTAAAATAGCGAGCGTGACATTGCCTTGCCCAACAGCCACAGGGAGACCCCATGAAGCCAACGTATTTGTAATTAGAGAGTCAGCTCCAACAGAAACTGATCCAAACAGATAGCCGCTCATTGCGATCATAGGGGCTAGAGAAAGGTCAAATTCCCCAGAAATCATGAGCAATGTGACACCGATTGTCACGATACCAGAGATAGAAACGGCCGTTACAATGCCTGACAAAGTACGCCAGGTTGCAAAGTTAGGGGTGATTACAAGAAACAAAATGTAAATTGCAATCATCGTCAGCAGCGGGCCAGCTACCGGCGAGTTTTCAAACAATCTCAGAGATCGTATGCGGAGTGAATCGTTGTTCATTTTCCAGTGGGTCAGCAGGTCAGTGAATCAGTAGGTCAGTGTGGTATCTCTAACACACCGACCTACTGAATACCGACTTACTAAATACTAACTAACGGAATTCGCCAGCTAATGCTTGTACAACAGTCAGGTTGTCGACCGTAACAAATCCAGGACCGGTTGGGGTAACTGGAAGAGCAGGAACAACACCGTGACGTACCATCAAGTTCAAGGCTTGAACCGCACCGTATCCTTGTAGGAATGGTTGTTGATCGATACCGAACTGGGTAACACCACTAGCGATATTAGCGCTAATTTCTGGGCTAAGGTCAAAGGTTCCGTGGACGATATCGTCTTTGGTCAACCCTTCGTTATCCATAAATTGGTAGAAAGGAACAGCTGAGCCAGGACCCATGGTGATGAAGATGTCAGCATCTGGATTCGCGTTGTAGTAGTCACCGATGATGGTAGCTGATTCAGCTGGGTCATCGTTGGTTACTAACTCTTCGTAATCAAGGCCAGCTTCAGTCATCGCTTGCTCGAATCCAGCACAGCGTTTTGCAACACCTGTGTGGCCTGGAGCATGATTCACACAGACACCTTTGGTGCCACCGAGTGCAGCTAGGCGTTGTCCACCTTGGTAGCCACCGGCATACTCATCTTGCCCTAAATAGGTAGAGTAAGCGATACCGTCTTCAACTGGGCCTGCACCAGCGTTGTATGCAACAACTGGAATACCAGCATTTAAGGCTGACTCAATCGCATCTTTAAATACAACTGCGTCAGTAACCGTTAGCATGATTGCGTCAGGTTGTGCCGCTACCGCTTGCTCGATCAAAGATGCGGTTGCATCTACGTCAAATGAATCTGGAGCTAAGATCTGTAGATCGATGTCCATCCGCTCTGCAGCGGTGGTTGCACCGTTCTGAACCACACACCAGAACGCGTCCCATGCACATTCAGCATGTTGAACAGCGATGATTTTCATTGGCGCATCTGCACCAGCTGGGTCACCCAAGCTGTCGGCCGTGATAAATCCAGGGCCGGTAGCAGTTACAGGACCAGCTGGCAAAATGCCGTAACGGGCCGCAAGTGCTAACGAAGTTACACCACCATATCCTTGTAGGAATGGTTGTTGGTCGATACCAAACATCGTTGTTCCGTTTTCGATATTAGCCGTGATTTCTGGGCTGTTATCAAACGTACCGTGTACGATGTCGTCTTTAGTCAACCCTTCGTTGTTCATGAAAGCGTAGAAAGGAACTGCGCCATTTGGTCCCATGGTGATCCATAGGTCAACGTCTGGGTTAGCCGCATAGTAGTCACCAAGAATCGTAGCTGATTCTGATGGGTCATCGTTGATTGCTAGCTCTTCGTAAGCGATGCCAGCTTCGGTCATAGCTTGCTCAAAACCTGCACAACGTTTGGCAACACCGGTGTGTCCAGGAACATGGTTCACACAAACACCTTTGCTTCCGCCGTTAGCTGCCATCCGTTGGCCCCCTAAGTAACCACCAGCATATTCATCTTGACCCAAATAGGTTAGATAGCCGATGCCGTCTTCGATGGGGCCAGAACCAGCGTTGTAAGCAACAACAGGGATTCCTAAATCAAGGGCCGCTTGGATTGGCTCTTTGAACACAGTTGCGTCTGTAACCGTTAGCATGATCGCATCTGGTTGAGCCGCTACAGCTTGTTCGATCAAAGACGCTGTTTTGTCGACGTCGAAAGAGTCTGGAGCCAAAATGGTGACGTTAACATTGTTGTCTTGCGCACCTTGTTGGATTCCGGCTTGAACCGTACACCAGAAGCTGTCCCATGCACATTCAGCATGTTGTACAGCGATGATGTCGAGGGTGCGATTAGGGTCGTCTACGATGACAGGAACTGCCACTTCAACGATTTTCTCAACCTCTACGATCTTTTCGACTTCGACTTCAACTTCTTTTTCGACTTCGACGATCTTCTCAACTTCAACTTCTTTTTCGACCTCGACGATCTTTTCAACCTCAACAGTTACTTGAACTTCTTTTTCAACTTCAACAATTTGAGGTTCACAAGCCACGGCGGCGAAGGCCAATACCAATAGCCCGATCATTAATGTTATTTTTTTATTTAATTTCATTCGTTCTTATCCTCCGAATTTAACGGGGTGGGGGTCATTTCCCCTCTCTTCTTTTACTTCAACATGCATAGGGCTAACTGTTAAAAAAAGTCTAACTTCGGTATCACCTCCTCTAAAATTTAGGTAAGTAGTTAGATTGCTGCCAAGGTTGGCGATTTTATTTTGGCAGGATTATGTTCGGCTCAACCAAGTATTGCTGATAACTGCCACAATCAAAATCAAACCAATCGTCGCTTGAAATAGCTGGATATCTACGCCAGCCAAGATAAGCCCCTGTTCAACCATTTGAAGTAGTAACATGCCGATCGCTGCACCGATAATGGTGCCGTATCCGCCTTGGAGCCAAATGCCTCCAATAACGCATGCTGCAACTGCAATCAGCTCCCAACCTTCGCCGCGAGCGGGATCAATGGCCGGCCGTGATGCGAATTGAACCACTCCGGCTAAGCCTGCTAGCGCACCGGTTATAACGAAATTCCAAATCAGAACTCGATTGGTGCGAACACCCTGAGCCAAGGCCGCCATGCGATTACCACCGGTTGCATATACCCAGCTGCCATACCGTGTAAATCGCATCACGATTACAGCCACGACGACAACGATGACAAACCAAATGATCGCCATTCGTGCGCCACCGGCCGGGGTGCCCAGATCATTAATAAAATTTAGATCCCCATTTAAGACGTTGAACAACGGTGGAGCTTCACCGGTAAAGCGAACCACGTCGGCATTACCAGATGTTTTTGCTAACTCCGAGTTCCCCATCGCCCGGGCGATACCGCGAAACGCCAGCATCGTGCCCAATGTTGCAATAAATGATGGAATACCAGACCGCACGACAATCAGCCCATTGATTAAACCAAGCAGAGCCGAAACAATGAGTGCGAGGATCAGGGCCAAAAAGGCAAGACCGGGAGGCAAAATTTGTGTGCCACCCAAAACAAAGCCATGCTCCATCAAAATGGCGAAGACGTAAGCACCAACGGCCAAGGTAGATCCAACCGACAAATCAAACTCGCCGGAAATCATCAGCATCGCTACGCCGATCACAAAAATACCCTTAATGGCGGCCAAGGTCACAATGTTGGTTAGGGAAAGTAGGCTCAGAAAATTATCGGCCGTCAGCGAAAAAATTATAAAAAGTAATATGAAACTAATCAGTACGACGACTTCAGAATAGTTTGCTAAACGGGCTCTCGTTTTTTGAAAATTGCTGGGAGATGTTGCACTTGCCAAAATATTTTCCTTCTTCCTTTTTGCAAATTTAATCCACCGAATTTCTCGTTTGTATACTTTGACCAACAAACATCCGTTAGATTGGTGCAAATATATTCACCGATTGCGCATTTGTCAACAAATTGGCAAGATTTGCCCAAATTGACCTACTTGTTGCACATTGCGCAACAATTGGGCATAATTTAATCATCTCAACTACAAATTAACTCATTTTTTCAAGGAATTTTTGTGAGCATTATCCAATCTTTGTCCCGTGGATTAACCATTATTGAACTGTTAGCCAAGTCTGAATCAAGCTTAGGCGTGACTGAAATATCAAAACAGTTAGGGATAGACAAAAGCAGCGCAACCCGATTGATTCAAACGCTTGTAGAACATGGCTTTGCCATTAAAGACCCAGAATCAAGACGCTTTTTAGTTGGGCCGAAGATGAAAAGTTTGGTCGATATTTCGGCCGAAGCTCGGCCGCTAAAAGCGCTTTCGATGCCTTTCATCAAAAAATTAATGGAAGATACGGGAGAGAATTCTCACGTTGCCGTTTACTCACAAGAACAATGTTTAGTTGTGGCAGATATCGAGTCAACGGCTCAGTTAAGGGTCGTTAGTGGAGAAGGCAGACTCATTCCAAATCACTGCACGGCTATTGGTAAATGTTTGATCGCCTTTGGTGAATATCCACTGCCCAGAGACCTAAACGCCCATACCCCACGAACCATCTCATCCCGAGACCAGCTCAAGCTGCACATGGAGCAAATTCGCAATCGGGGCTTTGCTATGGATGATGAGGAGCATGAATATGGGGTACGTTGCATGGCTGCCCCTGTATACAACAAGGCCGGAAAAGCGATTGCATCAATCGGCATTTCCGGCCCCACGGTACGTGTGACGCTCGACAAGGTGCCTGAGCTGTCTAAGATTGTTATGCAGGCTGGCGCTGATCTTTCAAAGCTTTTGGCACAGAAAGATTACGGATAAAGAATTAAGCCGCCTTAATCACCGGCAACCGGTTCAGGGTTAATCACAATCTCTTCAATGATCACTCGATCGTTGGCGATAAATTCTTCCGTTTTACGGCGAGCTACATCATCCGTAAATTGCACCGGTGGGGATTTCATAAAGTAAGATGCTGGTGCTTCAAGTGGGCCTGCAATCCCCCTATCTAGCCCGATTTTGGCGCAACGAACCGCGTCGATAATCACACCGGCCGAGTTTGGCGAATCCCAAACTTCCAGCTTCATATCGATGTGGAGCGGCACATCGCCAAACGCCCGCCCCTCCATTTTGATATGACACCATTTACGATCAGTCAGCCACGGCACGTAGTCGCTGGGGCCTACATGTACGTTTTCGTCCCCCATGTCATACGGCAACTGGCTCGTCACAGCGTTCGTTTTAGAAATCTTTTTTGATTCCAAACGATTCCGCTCCAACATGTTGTAGAAGTCCATGTTGCCACCAAAGTTAAGCTGATAGGTGTGATCCAAATGGACACCCCGATCTTTAAACAGATTGGTCAGCACACGATGGGTAATTGTTGCGCCTACTTGGCTTTTGATGTCGTCACCAATGATGGGTAGCCCTGCATCAACAAATTTTTGGGCCCAAGCAGGGTCAGATGCGATAAAAACGGGGATGCCGTTGACGTAAGCACAACCGGCCGCAATCGCCTGCTCCGCGTACCATTTAGCCGCTTCTTCAGAGCCAACGGGCAAATAGTTCACCACAACGTCCGTTTGGGTGTCACGCAACACTTGGGCAACATCGGCCGGTGATTCAGCAGACTCTTCAACTTTTTGACTCACATAATGGCCCAAACCATCATACGTTGGCCCACGATGCACTGTTACACCCAAGTTAGGGACATCAGCAAATTTGATGGTGTCATTCGGAGCGGCCCAGATCGCTTGGCTCAGATCTTGCCCCACTTTGGCACTGTTTACATCAAAAGCGGCCACAAACTCAATATCACTAATGTGATAATCCCCAACAGTAGCGTGCATCAAACCGGGAATTTCCGCATCCTCGGCCGCATCTCTGTAATATTCAACCCCTTGAATCAGCGCATTTGCGCAATTTCCTACACCTACAATCGCTACTCGAACTTTGTTATTGGTCGTCATAACATACTCCTTTCTAAACTAGATGGTCATTGGGTGGTTCTTTTCACCCTTCGTTGTCTCATTCCGGCAAAAATTACAACCTCTCGGCGTTTGCAACTTGCAACTTGCCCAGCGTGCGAAGCTAAGCCTGCCTACCCGTGCAGTGGTCCTGTTGAATTTCGTCGGATTAATTTCGGTTCTAAAAGCTCCGCCTGAACCGTTGCGCCATGCATCAGCGCAAACAGTTTTTCGGCCGCTTGGCGTCCCAAATGCACATGGGGTTGCTGGATGGTGGTTAGCGAAGGCAAAAAATAAGCGGCAATTTCAAGGTCATCAAAGCCAACCACAGACACATCATCAGGCACAGCTATCCCGATTTGATGCAGGCCGGTAATCACCCCGATTGCGGTTCGGTCGTTGTAGCACATGATTGCGGTAGGCGGATCGGGCAAAGCCATCAGCCGTTTGACGGCCGACAATCCCCCCGCTAGCCCCCCATCCCCTTCAACCACCCAGCTAGGATTGGTTTGATAGCCCGAAGATTCCAGCCCGTTGATGTACCCCTGGTACCGTAATGAATCGCTGCTGGTTGTGGTCCCCAATGCCACATAAGCGATCTTGCGGTGGCCGAGCGAAATAAGATGATTGACACCCATTTCTACTCCGCGCATCTGGTCGATGGCGACAGAAAAAGGGTACTCGTAGTGGTTGATCAAAACGGCCGGAATATCGCCCGACTCTCGGGTGAGATAGGCCGCATCTACCAGAGAACCAGCCACCACAAAACCGGCCAAACGCTTTTGATCAAACGCATCAAACAGTTTTCGATCTCGATCTAAATCTTGATTAAAGCTACCCACAAACAGCTCATGCTGGTGGGCGATGGCAACTTCCTCGATTCCGCTCAAAATATTCATGTAAAACGGATCGGTAAAATCAGGAATCGCTACCCCGATAGTGCGGGATTGTTTCCCGGCCAAGTGGCGGGCTGACTCGCTGGGCACATACCCCATTTCGGCCGCCAGTGCCTGAATCGTCGCCTGCATATCGGCGCTAATACGCGGGTGATTTTTAAGCGCCCGAGATACGGTTGATGGGGCGACGCCCGCTTTTTTGGCAATATCTTTGATCGAAACTTTCATAACTAGGACTTTCGCTTGAAGCGTGTTCAGTAAATGCGAGACCACCCTTCGACAAGCTCAGGGTTTTTAGTAAGTGAATGCCATAATGGTAAATAAGTCTGTTTTTCAAGATGCGCAAACGCTTGCGCACATAATAATATTCAGCTAACTAACGGGGTGCGCAAACGCTTGCGCAATGCTAACAATGCGTAACAACCTATCCCTACCATTGGAACATTCTGAAAAGCGTGTTAGCGTTCTAAAATATGGATCAAAACGAAGGCAGACAATCGTTAGCAAACAGCGTTTTAAACAATACCCCCTTCGCTATAGGCATGGTGCTGCTGTTCGACAGTTTCCATCTCATTTTGGCCCGCTGGCTCAGCAACACGCTGCATCCACTGGCTTCAGCCTTTTGGGTTTTAGGGATTGCGGCCGCAGAGTTCGCCATTTTCTTGATTGTCACCGGCCGGGTAGACACCCGAATTTTAAAAGCCCATTTCGGCTTTTTCGCCCTCATCGGTTTCTTGGTTGCAGCCGCGACCGCCATGAACTATTCGGCCGTCACCTTCGTCGATGCCGGGACCGCCAGCCTGCTGAGTCGCTCTTCAACCATCTTTGCCATCGGGATGGGGGTCATTTGGCTCAAAGATAGGTTGTCACCGCTGCAATGGCTCGGTGCGGCCGTCGCCTTAATCGGCGTACTGACTATCAGCTTTCAACCGATCCAGTCGTTTCAAATCGGAGCCCTGCTCGTGCTAGCCTCAGCGTTCAGCTATGCGCTACATGCGGCTATCGTCAAACGGTATGGGGGCGAGATTGAGTTTGGCAATTTTATGCTGTGGCGTGTAGGCATGACGGCGGCCATTTTGCTCCTCTTTATCCTTATGGCACCACTTGTTTCTGATCAAGAAGTTCGCTTTTGGCCCGCGGGGTTTGAGTGGTGGGCGTTGGCGGTTACCGCAACTGTTGATGTCGTTTTAAGTCGCGTCTTTTACTATTGGTCCCTGCGTCGTTTGGAACTGTCGTTTCACTCTATCGTTTTGATTTTGGCTCCGGTTGTGACCGTGTTTTGGTCGTTTCTGTTTTTTGGCGAAACCCCAACGCTACAAACATACATCGGTGGCGCAATCGTCATTGCAGGCATTTTTATCGTCAATTGGGACCGTCTGCGTAGCCAAAATGACGCTCAAGCAGAGTCTACGCCACAGAGTTAGTCAAATTCATTTCACCCACAAAAATGTCTACGTAATCCCCACTTTGCAATGAGAAGTCATCTCCCGGGACCAGACAGGTACCGGTCATCAGCAAAACCCCATGTGGAAAATCGATTTCCCGCATCAACCACTCAACCAATTCGGCCGGTTTCCGTTTCATCTGACTGGTGTTGGCATCCCCAGCAAAAACGCATTGGCTGTCCCGCTCAATTTGCAATTTTATCGGCAGCGATTCGATATCTATATCTTCAACAAGCACAATGCCAGGGCCAATGGCGCATGATCCGTCATAGGTTTTTGCTTGTGGCAAATAAAGTGGATTTTCCCCTTCAATAGATCTGGACGAAACGTCGTTTCCGGCCGTGTACCCTACAATCTCACCGGCCGCATTCACAACCAAGGTTAGCTCCGGTTCAGGCACATTCCATGTACTGTCTTGGCGAACTCGAATCGGCTGACAGCAGGCTTTTGCCCGCCACCCCAAAGCTTTAAAGAAAATCTCCGGCCGGTCTGCATCGTAAACTCGCTCATACACATCCGCCACATCAGACTCTTCCATGCGGGCCTCACGACTGCGTAAATAGGTCACCCCACACGCCCACACCTCTTGATCAGAATCAATCGGTGCCAACAATGGCTCACTTGAAACCGGCTCACCATCTGTCAGCCACTCCAAAAGGGCCATCCCATCTTTCTTTTTTAGCGATAAAAATTGTTTTAGATCAAACGTATTGGGCAAAAACTTGCCATCCACAGCCCAGCACACCCCCGCATCCACTTGGTGCTTGGTTAGAATCATTTTCTCTCCACTCTGGTCACGACTTAATTTTTACGCCGTCACAAATTTATAACGACGCGGAACATCATGATTTTACCAGATTTAGAGCGAAACGATTTTCTCTATACATTTTATTGGGGCTTAGAGCAGCTTTGTCTCACAATCAGTTCAGTCTCTAACGTAATTGTCTCCAATTCACGTTCAGAATCCTCGATCAGCTCGACAAGCAAGCGCATTGCGTTCTGGCCAATCTCCCTCTGGGGCTGACGCACCGTTGTCAGCCTCGGCCGGATATAGCTCGCCTCTGGAATATCGTCAAAACCGATGATCGATAGCTGGCTCGGAATATCGATATGTAACTCTTCGGCCGCCCGGTATGCCCCCAGCGCCATCGCATCATTTAGCGCAAAGATCGCAGTCGGCCGGTTATCGGTTTGTAACAGCTTCATAGCGCAGGCATACCCCGAATCCTCATCAAAATCACCCTGAACAACAAGTGCGCTATCAACGCTTAAACCACGCTCAGCAAACGCTTGATGAACCCCTTCTACCCGTTCCCGGCCACTTTGTACAGATGGGGTTCCTGTGATCAAACCGATTTGTCGGTGACCCAAATCTAGCAAATGATTGGTTGCCTCAATCGCCCCTCGTCGGTTGGCGGTACGAATAATATGCCCCTGCCCCAAACCGCTCTCATGGTCGATCAAAACGTATGGCACATCACGCTGTCGCAGCGGCTCCAGCCAAGACTCAATATTTTGCGGCAACATAATTATTAGGCCGTCTACAATCCCGCTGGCCAGCTGGGTGATGTAGCTTTTTTCCCGATCTAATCGACGATGGGTTGTTGAAATTACCATGTCGTAATCTAGGGCCGAAGCCTCTGCATCGATCCCCCGCACCACTTCGGTAAAGTAGCTGTTTTCTAAGTCGAACACCAGCAGGCCGATCATGTTGGATCGGCCGCCTGCCAAACTGCGCGCCTTTAAGTTTGCTACGTATCCTAGCTCGTCCATCGCTTTTTGAACTTTTTCGCGCGTAGCCGGTTTCACAAACTCGTAGCCGGTGGCTACCCGTGAAACGGTTGAATAAGAGACACCGGAATGTTTGGCAACATCTAAAATTGTAACTGCTGGTTTTTTCGATCGTTGAGACATGATTTTCCCCAATTTGGTTCAACGAATTTTGCACCAAATTGAGTTTTTTGCAAATTTCTTGCAAACGCTTGCAATATCCCGGCGAATGGTGTTAAATATCTCGCAAGCGTTTGCAGAACTATATTCAACGCACTTAGAGGATTCAAAAATGTATTCACCAAAAGCAGAAGATAAATTCACATTTGGCCTGTGGACAGTAGGCCATACCGGCCGTGACCCATTTGGCGAGCCGACTCGCGCAGCCAAAAAACCGCACGAAATCGTCCACCTACTCGCAGAGGTTGGAGCTTACGGGGTTAACTTTCATGACAATGATTTAGTCCCGATTGATGCGACTCCGGCCGAAAAAGCGCAAATTATTAAAGATTTTAAGCAAGCGCTCGATGACACCGGCATTGTGGTGCCAATGGCAACCACCAATCTGTTTAGCGATCCAACCTTTAAAGATGGGGCCTTTACCTCCAATGACCCGCAGGTAAGAGCCTATGCTTTGCACAAAACCATGCACGCCATCGACATGGGCGTTGATATGGGCGCTCAGATTTACGTCTTTTGGGGCGGCCGGGAAGGAACCGAAACTGACGCATCGAAAGACCCCATCACCGCAATAAAACGCAATCGCGAAGCGATGAATTACCTGTGCGAATATGTAAAAGATCAAGGCTACGATCTGAAATTTGCACTGGAAGCCAAACCGAATGAACCTCGGGGTGATATTTACAACGCAACCACCGGCAACATGTTGGCCTTTATCGAGACGTTGGATAACCCTGAAATGGTTGGGGTAAACCCTGAAGTAGCTCACGAACATATGGCGGGGCTCAACTTCACTCACCATGTGGCCCAGGCGATTGAACAAGACAAACTGTTCCATATCGACCTAAACGATCAATCGTTCGGCCGTTACGACCAAGATTTTAGATTTGCGGCCGTCAATCTAAAAAGCGCCTTCTTTTTAGTTAAATTGCTAGAAGACAGCGGCTATGCGGGTAACAAACATTTTGATGCCCACGCCTATCGCACGTCTGACTATAAAGATGTCAAAGCGTTTGCGCGGGGCTGTATGCGCAACTATTTGATCTTGAAAGAAAAAGTGGCGCGTTGGAACGCAGACAGTGAGATTCAGGCGTTGCTTGAGGAAATCAATGCGGATGATGGCTCGATGGATCCTTTGATGGGCAGCTATTCGTCCGACAAAGCGGCCGCTTTAAAATCACGCAGCTTTGACCGAAGCGTAATGGGTGCCCGTGGGCTGCCATACGAAGCGCTCGATCAACTGACAGTCGAAATTCTTCTCGGTGCTAGATAGCCGACCATTGTAATAACGCATAAACAATGGTTAGCATGCTTGAGCAGCCGTAGAGAGTGTATTGGGTTGAGTAAGGGGGATTACTTCTCCATATGCCCCCTTACTCTTTTTCTTCTTTAAAATCCTATAGGACTTACGCAAAATGGCTCGTAGGGGTGTCCCTTGTGGGCACCCACAAGGGATGCCCCTACAATTATTCTTCTAGACGCGTTAGTCCATCTATTTTAATTTTGCCGCTGTTGCGCAGAATAAGTTAAAAACATGTTCATTGGAATCGACTCATCAACAACCGCGACCAAAGCCCTACTAATTGATCAGAATAGTCAGGTGATAGGTGTTGCATCTAGCACATACGACTATGAAACTCCCCATCCGCTTTGGAGCGAACAGTCGCCTGAGCTGTGGTGGCTGGCCACGGCCGAAAGTATTCGAAATCTGCTCCAGCAAACCGGTGTTAATCCGGCCGAAATCAAAGGGGTTGGGCTGACGGGGCAAATGCACGGCCTAGTCTTGCTAGACAAAAACGGAAAAATTTTGCGGCCGGCAATCCTATGGAACGATCAGCGCACGGGGGCTGAATGTGACGAAATTCGGGAGCTGATTGGGAAAAAACAGCTTATCGACATCACGGGGAACGACGCGCTTACCGGCTTTACCGCTTCAAAAATCATCTGGGTAAAAAACAACGAGCCTGAGATCTATGCTCAAATCGACAAAATTTTGCTGCCTAAAGACTATGTACGCTTTAAGCTGACGGGGGAATATGCGATGGATAAAGCGGGCGGCGCAGGCACGCAGCTATTTGATATTCGCAATCGCTCGTGGGCAGCTGGCTTATTGGGGCAGTTGGGCATAGATCAAAACTGGCTACCAGAAACATTTGAGGGGACAGAACAAACGGGTGGGATCAATCAGGCTGCCTCAATTGTCACGGGTCTACCTATAAACACACCTGTCTATGCAGGCGGAGGGGATCAAGCTGCCTCGGCCGTGGGAACCGGTGCGATCAACGAAGGGGTGGTGTCTCTTTCTTTAGGGACTTCTGGTGTGGTTTTTGCCACCACCAGCCAGCCGCTTATTGAACCTGAAGGCAAACTACACGCGTTTTGCCATGCGGTACCCAATAAGTGGCATCTGATGGGTGTCATGTTGTCGGCCGCGGGTAGTATGCGCTGGCACCATGACACCCATGCGGAGCTTCTTGATTACGACACGTTTACCGAGCCATCCAACTTGGTCCCGGCCGGTTCAGACGGACTCATCTTCCTCCCCTATCTAACCGGAGAGCGCACGCCCCATCCTGATCCACTGGCGCGCGGTGCGTTTGTGGGGTTAACCGTCCGCCACACGCAGGCTCACATGACCCGCGCAGTCATGGAAGGGGTTGCATTTGGATTTAGAGACATGTTTGAGCTCATGCAGGGGATTGGAATCTCTGACATTAAACAGGTTCGCGTTTCGGGCGGTGGTTCAAAAAGCCAGCTTTGGAAGCAAATTCTGGCAGATGTGCTCAATGCGGAGATGGTGACGATCAATACGGCCGAAGGTGCTGCCTATGGAGCGGCCCTGCTCGCTGCGATCGGACACGGTCTATTTAGCAGCCCGGCCGATGCAATTGACCAATCGATCAAAATTACCAGCACAATCGAGCCAGGCAAAGATCGTGACAGATACAACGATTATTATCCGGTATATCGTGATCTTTACCCACAACTCCAAGCGTCATTTACCCGCCTGTCTCAGCTCGAAAGCAAATCATAAACATCAGGACTTGCGTGTGTGAAAAATTACTTGCAGGGGCATCCCTTGTGGGTGCCCCATATGTATCAACTTAAGCAAATTCAGAGAGAAATCATCTATGCCAAAATTGATCAAGCTGATGTAGGGGTGTCCCTCGTGGGCACCCACAAGGGGCATTCATACGAACTATTTTGCGTAAGCCCTTAAAAGCATTAGGAAAAACCGAATGGAAAAGAATCAGATAATCGAAACCGAAAGTGATCTTGAGGCTGTTATTGGCACCCCAATGGAAATTGTCAAAACAAAGATTTTGACCGAGCTAGACGACGTAATGATGGAATTTATTCGCCAATCTCCACTCGTTTTTATTTCAACCATCGACGCAAATGGCCATGTTGACATCTCACCAAAAGGAGATCCGGTCGGATTTGTGCAAATTGATGCGGAAGGCAATCTTTTAATCCCTGAACGTCTGGGAAACAGGCTCACATATGGGTTTAGAAACATCTTGAGAAACGGTGAAATAGGGTTGATTTTCGTCGTGCCCAATCAGCGCGAGACGTTAAGGGTTAAAGGGGTTGCTACAATTCATAAAGACCCCGAAACGCTTGAAAAGCTACAGGCAAACGGCAAGCCCGCCTTACTTTACACCTATGTAGATGTTAAAGAATGCTTTATGCACTGTGGCAAGGCGTTTATTCGATCTAAGCTTTGGCAACCGCAGTCTTGGACCATATCAACCAGCTCTCTCGGTGCCAAGCAGCTTGCCCCGGTGTTTGGCGGTGACGCAAGCGAAGAGTCTGTTCAAAAGACTACTGAGCTACTGGAAAAAGCCTACACAGACGAACTGTACTAGAACAATATCTTCGCCAAAAACAAAGAATTTCTCTGCTAATTTCACGTAAAGCTATCAGATGATCCAGTAAATATTAAAACGCCTTAGGCTTGAGGTTATATTTAATTCAAGCGTGATGCATTTGTAGGGGCGGACGCCATCGGACAGACATGCATCGAAGAAGACAACGCCCACACCGATGGCGTCCGCCCCTACGCAATTTTACCGTTTGAACATTTTTTGCGGGCCAATATTCAAGTTGGATGCGAAAGTACAAATTGGCGTAGGTAATGCTAAAAACGAGCCTTGTACGATTCCCCTACTCTTTTTGCCCCATCCAAGCGGTTCCTAGTAAAATCCAGAAAAATTTGCGAGGAAACCCCATGGTACATGAAACAAAACATCCGCTGATTTTGCACAAATTAGCAAAACTAAGAGCCTCATCCACCAACCCGAAACAATTTAGAGAGTTGGCACGAGAGCTAGCCATTCTGCTTGGGTACGAAGCGATGTCGAGCCTTGACGTTGAAGAGATCGAAATTGAGACTCCCATGGGAACCACAAAGGGGCATCGACTCACATCACGCATCGGGCTTGTCCCAATTTTGCGGGCCGGTTTAGGCATGGTGGATGGGTTGCTCGAGGTGTTTCCGGCCGCCACCACATGGCATTTGGGCATGTACCGCAACGAAGAGACCCTGCAACCTGTTTGGTATTACAACAAACTGCCTAAAGATCCGCAAGTTGATGTCGCCCTTGTACTTGACCCGATGTTAGCCACCGGTGGCTCCGCTATCGCAACTGTGGCCGAAATCAAAAAATGGGGTGTGAAAGACGTTCGATTTTTGGGATTAATCGCCGCACCTGAGGGGATCGCCGCTTTGCGTGAAGCCCATCCAGATGTCCCCATACATGTCGCCGCCATCGATTCACATCTAAATGACATCGGGTATATCGTACCCGGCCTTGGTGATGCTGGAGATCGGCTTTTTGGAACGGTTGAGTAATTTAGTTCTAAGTAATAAGTAAAAAGTGGCAAGTTTGAAGCGATTAAGCTTCAAACTTCATACTTCATACTTCATACTTCATACACGATTTTTTTGAGTTATCTTCTCATCGTATTAGCAACAATCACCGCCTCGGCCGCACTTTCTCCGGTAGCGATTTGGTTGTCAAACCGCTTAGGCGTTGTCGCAACACCGGGCGGCCGACGCAAGCATCAGTCAACAATGCCCAAGCTGGGGGGCATACCGATTGTAATCGCCTTCCTAATCGGGGCCTTCCTTACGTTTCGATTATTCCCCATCCAACCTTCAACGGCCGATGCCCAATTGCTTACCGGGGTTGTGATCGGGGTTGTGTTTGTGTTTATCGGGGGGCTACTAGACGATTATTTTGATTTACCATGGTGGGGGCAATACGCAGTTCAGATCATCGCGACCGTCATTGCGATCAGCAACAACATTATTTTTGAGGCGATGACCAATCCGGTTAACGGCCAGTTGGTCAACCTCAACACCCTGTTACCAGCCTTGGTGGTCCCATTAATTACCCTGCTCTGGGTTTCTGGCATGATGAACACGGTCAACTGGCTAGATGGGCTGGATGGGTTAGCAACCGGCGTAGGCATTATTGCGGCTCTGTTGTTTGCATGGCACAGCTATAATTTGGGGCAAACGGCCGTGGCTGCATTTCCCCTAGCGTTGGCCGGTGCACTACTCGGCTTTTTACCCTTTAACTTTTCTCCCGCGCGCATCTTTTTGGGATCGGCCGGAGCCTATTTTATCGGATTCAGTTTAGCCACTTTGGCCCTCATCACCCCAGCCAAAATCGCAACCGCATTACTGGTTATGGCGATCCCCATCCTTGATGTGGCTTGGCAAATTTTTGATCGAATTCGGCGGGGGCAGAGTCCGTTTCGGGGTGATCGAGGTCACCTACATTTTCGCCTGTCTGACGGGGGGCTACCGACCCCCACAATTGTGATGGGATACTATGCAGCCTCAGCTCTGTTTGGCTTGGTCGCTATTTTTGCCCCCGGCTTGTGGAAGCTGATCTTGCTTTTGGCAGTCTCCGTTATTGTGCTCGGCTCCCTCCGCTGGCTATCAAACCAATCTAACCAATAAAGCTAACCACCGAAACGACTAATACGGCATAACGTTTGGCTCTTGGTCCATCAATCGTTTGTATGCACCCTGCCACTCAATTGGCTTTTTAGTTAGCGTTTTTACTTGAACGTCGGTAAATTTCGGGAACAGTTCCATCAAAAGCTGCGGAATTAGATCCCAGGCGTCTTCGCGAATCACATCTTCGATGTTTGCGGCAAGTTTTTGGGTCCAGCGCCATTCGCGTAAAAACCGTTCAGCCTTAATCCAATAATCCCGCTTCTCCCAAGCTTTGGCGGCCGATTCACAGGTTTCATAAATGGTGCGTAGTGAAAAAACGATGGCGGCCGCCATGTCTTTCACTTCATCATCGATCTCCTGTTTTTTACCCAGCCGCTGCATGAGTTCAGCGATAAGGCGACGATTTTGATTACGGATTTTAGTAGGACTGTTGGTGTTGATTACTCTTGACATATGGGCTAATTATAACGGGTAACAATCATTACCCTATTGATTCTATTTAGAGTATGATTATCGTTGCAAAAAGGAAGTAAAGCCACCCGATTGACAGTAAAAAAAAGGAAATAAAAAAGCGACTATGTTAGATATGAAAAACGTTTTAGGATTAATTTTGGGTGGTGGTCAGGGAACCCGACTATATCCACTAACAAGCCAGCGAGCCAAGCCTGCCGTTCCTTTAGCCGGTAAATATCGCCTGATCGATATCCCCATGAGCAACTGTTTGCATGCGGGAATCGACAAAATTGCGATCCTAACACAGTTCAATTCTGCTTCACTTCATCGGCACATTTACCGCACCTATGCCCGCGACATGTTTACCAAGGGGTGGGTTCAAATTTTAGCGGCCGAGCAAAGCTTTGAAAACCGAGATTGGTATCAAGGGACGGCCGATGCGGTGCGCAAGCAGTGGGTCGAAATTAGCACGGCCGATGCGGAGCACATTCTGATCTTAGCCGGTGACCACCTGTACCGGATGGATTACAGGCAATTTTTACTTGATCATATCGCGGCCGATGCAGATGTAACGGTCGCTGTCCAGCCTGCTAGCCGGGAAGACGCCCCCTCTTTGGGTGTTTTGAAATTGGGCAAAACAAACGAAATTGTTGAGTTCCAAGAAAAACCCCAAACAGATGAAGAGCTAGACAGCTTGATCAGTTTTCCAAGAGCGGACAAACCCTTTGTTGCATCGATGGGAATCTACGTGTTCAAAACCGAAGCGTTGAACCGATATTTAAACGAAATTGAAGGGGATGATTTTGGCAAAAATATTATTCCGGCCGTTTTAAAAACCGGAAAGCCACAAGGATTTATTTTTGACGATTTCTGGGAAGACATCGGAACGATCCGTCGCTTCTACGAAGTGAATTTGGCGATGGCTCAAGACAATCCTCCATTTGATTTTTACGATGCCAATGCACCCATTTACAGTCGGCCGCGCTTTTTGCCTGGCTCACGCATCAACGGTGGCGCCTTGCAAGATGTGTTGATTGCGGACGGCTGTCGGATAGAAAATGCAACGATCCGCAATGCGGTACTCGGTTTGCGCAGCGTCATCGGCAAAAGCGTGACCTTAACCAATTCCATCATGATGGGGGCCGACTTCTACGAATCCCCGGTCAACCATTTGGTCAATCAAGAATCAAAGCGGCCGAATATGGGGGTTGGCAGCGGCAGCTTCATCGACGGGGCGATTATCGACAAAAATGCCCGAATCGGATCGAGTGTGATCATTCGCAATATGCCAGACCGGCCGGACTCTGAGAACGAAAATTGGGTGTCTCGTGATGGATTGGTGATTGTTCGTAAAAACGGGGTCATTGCTGACGGCACGGTGATTTAACCCCAGACCGATTTACAACGGCTTGCGCACAACGGCAGCTAATTAAGCAAACAACAAATTTTCAAGTTCATCTGAAGGGGCCAACGCATCCAGAACCAAATCGGCCGGCGTTTCACGCAACTGCTCGGCCGAGTATCGCCCCGTTGCCACTGCTACAGCCTGCATCCCCCACTTTTTGGCACACGACACATCGGCCGGGGTATCCCCGATCACAATAAAGTCTGAACCTTGAAACGGCCTGCCAAAAGAGGTTAATGCATTCTGAAAAGCAACCTCAGGCAAATGATCCCGCTCTGAAATATGGCTCCCTGTGACCAAAAATTCAAAAAAACGACTCAAACCCGATAGTCGGGTCTTGTGTTCAGCCCCCTGCTGGCAGTTGGCCGTTAACACAGCCAACTCATGATCGCCAGACTGGGCCAGCTCCTCTACCAGCCAAACCGCATCGGGGTACACGATCAGGTCATCGACTGTTGCTTGGGTTGCCCATTTGTGCCCCAACAGCTCAAACGCATCTGGCAGCTTTGCATCAATTGTCGCTTGAGAGATTCCCAACTGGCGTAGCCCAAACTCTGCAATCCCTTTATCGGTCAACCATCCCCATGGAATGTTGCCGGGGTTAAAATCAACTTCAAACGTCTCTGACAGGGCAGAAAAATAGGCGTCTTTGCTAAAGCCTTCCGTATGCATCAGCGTCCCGTCAATGTCAAACAAAACAATTTTCATCGGCCGTTATTTTGCGCCTCAGCATAGGTCATTTTTGCAGGTAAAAACAATCCCTTTCCGCTGGCCACTTTTTCTCCAGCCTCGTTTTTTAACACCGACTCAACAAAGATTTTTTTTCCTTCAACTTTGCTCACCCACCCCACGGCCGTTAATGTACCGCCGGTCACAGCTGCAAAATAGTCAATCGTAAAATTGACCGTCACAAACGGATGCTTATCGGTCGTAGACATCGCAGCAAAAGCGGCCGCATCATCTAACAATTTAAAACAGATCGCACCGTGCATCATTCCCAATCCGTGCAGATAGTCCGGCTTAACCTCCATCGTTAGCGTCACCCGCTGATGCTCGATCTGCATTTGCGATTCAAAGGTTTTGTTGATTTGGGCACCGTAGAAAAGTTGCTCAAGAGCACGGTAGTGTAAATCCATGACGTAATAAGTGAGAAAGTTTAAGTATGAAGTTGGCCGTCTTCTTGTTGCTTAAACCTTCTCACTTGAGCCCATTTACTCGGCGAGAATCGCTTGTGCCTGCGGCCAAAAAGTCTGATCTGTACTCGGCCGGGGCAGCAACGGGTCACCCACATCAAACCCGCGTTCGGTTACTAGCTTTTTCAAGAATGCGATTCGTTTTCCAGGTGGGGTTAGCTCCAAAATACGATTAATTTGCCCCTGTGCCTTTTGCGCAGCCCCGATGTCGCCCGTTTTTATCGCGTTACCAATTGTAATAAATGGTTCAGGGATGGCGGTGCTCAGCCCGGTAATCATCCCGGCCGCACCCAGCGTTTGCAATCCGCTCGCCATTTTCTCGTTACCGGTCAAAATAAAGCGGGCATCGTCTAAGACCTCGACCAACGCACGAACCCCCAAGGCGCTACCTTGACTTGACTTGACACCGACAAAATTGGGAACGTCACGAATCAATTGGGTCAACAATTGGGGCGATACCCCGTTCACAGCCATATGCGGAATATCATAAACCATCACCCCGGTTTCTGGGATCGCTTTTGCCACGGCCGCAACATAATCAAATATCGCATCGTCTGCCAATCCATAAAAATAGCCCGGCAGGATAGCCACGATCTCGGCCCCATGTTCGGCCGCGTGGGTTGCCAAATCTAACGTGTCTCGCAGATTATTGGTCCCGGCATGGGCCATCGCCACACCACCCGCCTGCTGACAAGCCGGAATTGCGGCCGCATGCAGCCGTTTACGCTGTTCATGGTCAAGCGTAATCCCTTCCCCAGTTGTTCCGCCGATAAACAGCCCCTTGCTCCCTTTGCCAATAAGCCAGTTAGCCAGCTCAACCGCCACATCTGTTTTGACTTCATACCCGTTTAACGGTGTAGCCAAGGCCGGTGAAATCCCAAATGAAACCCGATTTCTTAGGTTGATGATATCTTGTTTGTTCATGGGGCAGGATTATAAAAAGGATCGCCGATAAAGGCGAAAGGTCGTAGGCTAACTTTTGGATAGCGATAGAAGACAGGGCAAGATCCAATTAAGGACAATCAGCTCTGTTTTTGCTGGCTCTAACTGACCCGAATGGTCACTTTTGCTGGCTGGGCACCAAACACTTTAAACCAAATCACCTGCTCAGAAAGCAAATCGATCCCGACAGGGTAAAACCCAGGTTTGTCAAAAGACAAACTAATTGTCTGTTGGAGCGTTTCACCCGGCTTGACCTGCTTATCGATCACTTCTCGGGCAAAGTCGTTGACTACAATCGTACCCGCATCATCCAGCAAGTTGGTCCCGATCTTAACAATCCCGATATCAACAAAGTTTTCGTGCAGCCAAATTGCTGCGCCGGTATTTTTGATGGTCAATGGGATTTCAACGACCTCCCCAACTTTTGCTTCGATCTCTGTGTGGGCAGCGGTCATTTCATACGCTAGGCCGGTGTGGCCCCGACTGTCGAGAACCGGCTCACCTTTATAAAGGAAAAAAGTGGATTTGTTGATGATGTGACCAACGACTCTGGGGAAAAAGCGATTTAAAAACCGGAGAACGTTGGGTTTGTTTAAAAAGTTGTACTCTCTTAAGCTGAAATCCAGATCCCCAAACATCTTCATGGTGATGTTGGTAAAGCCAGCTTTGGTGGCTTTTTCATAAATTTCATTCATCACAATGTCGTTTTCTAAAACTACAAAGTTTTTCATTTCATGCTGAGCCAGCGGGGTTTGTGAATGGTATCGACCCGGCTCACTAAATCCTGCAATCCCACCATCTTTCAAAATGCGGTGGAACTCATTTAAAACATCTTGTTGATTAGGGATATGATGGAAGCCGTCGTTGCATAAAATTCGATCAACCGAATTATCGGGCAGGTCGATACGGTAGCCGTCAAAAACCAAGAATTCCGGTTCAGCGATCGGGGGGCGGATCGTCGAGTATTTTTCGAAATACTGTTTGCCAATTTCTAGGGCGGTGGGCGATACGTCGCAGCTAATTGTGCGGCATTCGAGCTGATTGAGATAGTGAGAGAGCCAGCAAGTACCGGCCGCGAAGTCGAGCACGGTCATGCTTTTGCTTAATTTTGCGCCAGAAAACAATAGCCCAACATGTTGTAGCAAGGGTGGTGTCTCGAAAAAACCGCTTAGCGGCTTGGTCAGTAACCATTCAACATCTTCAACTTTTGCAAAATACTCTTCGGCCGATTGGTTCAGCTCTTCAACTGAGTATTTTTCTATTATGTCCTTTGGATCTATCAAAATCTTACCCTTCTTATTTGGTTTCAGAATCGAATCGGTATTATTGCTGATAGTAACTGCAAGGTCCATTAACCTATAAATCTATTTCAATTTCACCGCGCTGTGCGCCCCAAATATATGTATATCGGTAACACTTTCCATCTTTGTTCCTCCCCAAATGTATAATCTGCCCCTATGACCCCTGAAACAAAAGTTGTTGATTCGGCCGTCACCGATCAACGTAAAGCGGACCATATCCGCATCAACCTAGAAGAAGATGTAACTTTTGACAAACTCACCACTGGGTTAGAAAAGTACTTCTTTATGCATCGGGCTTTACCCGAACTAGACCTAAATCAGATAGACACACAAACCGAGCTTTTCGGCCGTCGGTTAAAAACCCCCTTGCTCATCTCATCAATGACCGGTGGCACCGAACGGGCCAACAGCATTAACCAAACGCTGGCCGAAGCCGCTCAAGAAGCGGGCATGGCGATCGGCCTCGGATCACAACGGGCCGCCATCGAAGATGACAAGCTGGCCGAAAGCTATCGCATCCGGCCGTTTGCGCCCGACGTGCCGATTTTTGCCAACGTGGGGGCCGCCCAGCTCAATTTGGGTTACGGTGTGGCCCACATGCAAAAAGCGGTTGATATGTGTGAAGCGGATGCCCTGTTTCTCCATTTAAATCCATTGCAAGAAGCGGTCCAACCTGAGGGGGATCGCAATTGGGCCGGATTACTAAACAAAATTGAAACATTGTGCGCAGAACTTCCGGTGCCGGTCATCGCCAAGGAAGTCGGCTGGGGTATTTCGTTTGACGTGGCCCAACAGCTGCTCAATGCTGGGATTCAAGCGATTGACGTGGCTGGATCTGGTGGTACATCGTGGAGCCAAGTAGAAATGTACCGGGCAGAAAACTGGCGCGACCGTCGCATCGCAGCCACCTTCCGTGATTGGGGCATCCCAACCGCTCACTCGCTGCGCTACTGCCGTTTAGCCTCGGCCGATATTCCGCTTTTCGCCAGCGGTGGCATTAAAAACGGGATCGAAGTGGCGAAGTGTGTTGCGCTGGGTGCTAATTTGGTTGGATTGGCTGGCGAGTTCCTAAAAGTTGCGGTTCAAGGGGGCGTTGGTGCCACCGTTGAATTGGCAGACGCCATCACCGAAGAATTAAAAATTGCGATGTTTTGCGCCGGTGCGGCCGATATTCAGGCACTGTCCAAAACAGAATTACACACCGAGTTTTAACCCCAGCAAGCTGGCGTTCTACACATTTTTATCCTTAATCCTTTCACCCTTATCCTTTTAAACAGATGGTTTATTCAGAGATCACCAAACCGATGCAGGCGGCACTTGTCGCTGATATGAAAGATGTGCTGCAAGCACAAATTCATCCACCCATAGATCAATTGCACGGCATGATGCAGTACCACATGGGCTGGTTAAACGAAAAGCTTGAACCTGATAATGCTCCGGCCGGAAAACAGATTCGGCCGTTGTTGACCCTGCTGTGCGCCCAAGCGGCAGGTGGCGACTGGACCCAAGCGATTCCGGCCGCATCCGCCATTGAGCTAACGCACAACTTTTCGCTCATTCACGACGACATCGAAGATGATTCCCCCACCCGGCGGGGTCGCAAAACAGCGTGGACCATTTGGGGCGTCCCGTTAGCCATTAATGCTGGAGATGGGATGTTTGCGGCCGCACGAATCGCTCTCGGCCGGTTAGAAGATCGTGGCGTACCGGCTCAAACCATCGTGCGCGCCTTCCGCCGGTTTGACGACACATGTCTCAAGCTAACCCAAGGGCAAGATTTAGACATGTCGTTTGAAACCCGCCAGGATGTCAACGTCGATGAATATGTCAGAATGATCACCGGTAAAACGTCTGTTTTGCTCAGCCTGTGTGCAGAGCTAGGTGCGCTTATCGGCCAACAATCAGCCGACACCGTCCAAAACTATCATCAATTTGGGCTCAACCTGGGGCTAGCGTTCCAAGTGTTAGATGACATTTTGGGCATTTGGGGAGACGAAGCAACGATTGGAAAATCCGCCACAACCGATATCTCTACACGCAAAAAGACCCTGCCTATTTTATTTGGCCTCGAGAATAATCCTAAGCTGGCAAACATCTATTTTGATATGTCGATTCCTGAAGCAGAATTTGTGCCAGAGGTTGTGGGGTATTTAAACGACTGTGGTGCGCAAGAATATGCGCAACAGCGAGCGGCCGATTATTCTGATCTGGCGCTTAGCCATTTAGAAGCGGCCGGTGGCGCAGGGGAAGCTGGGCAAGCGTTGCACGAATTGACTCACATGTTGCTGGGTCGTAAAAGTTAAACAACGCGTCCCTTCTCAGCTCTCAATTAACCTGTTTAAAGCTTGTTGCGTGGAGCGTTGTGCGTATCACGCTCCACGCAACACGCTTTTTAAAACAACACTCGAAACGAACTGCACAACTACACCATTCAATGATCTGGCTTAAACGAATTTTGATCAGCCTTCTGGCCCTTTTACTAATCGCAATCATCGGCTTTGTCGCATGGGCCACGCTGGGCAAACAACAACCCGAAGCCTTAGCCCAAGCCGCCTTGCAACCCAGCAACAATGTGCAAATCGAAACCGACAATGGGTACACCATGCGGCCCGGCTCACCGACCGATACCGGTTTTATTTTCTATTCGGGCGGATTGGTAACACCAGAAGCTTATGCGGCCCACTTACGGCCGCTGGCAGAAGCAGGCTACACCGTTTTTGCCCCACAAATGCCGCTCAATTTAGCCGTTTTTAGCCTCAATTCGGCCGAAGAGATCATCGCCGACAATCCTCAAATCGAACATTGGGTCATTGGCGGCCACTCACTAGGTGGAGCGATGGCGGCCCAGTTCACACTCGAACATGACGCAGAGATTGATGGTCTTGTGCTCTGGGCCTCGTTCCCGGCCGACGGTGCAGACCTTTCTAACCACGACATCCTTGCCACCTCCATCTACGGATCTGAAGATGGCCTTGCTACCGTTGAAGAGATTTTAGAATCGGCAGTTCGTCTCCCAGACTCAGCAGAGTTTTCTGAAATCACCGGGGGAAATCATGCGCAGTTTGGTGATTATGGAGAACAGTCGGGTGATCTGACAGCTACCCTATCCTTGTCAGAGCAAATAGATGGGACAGTACAGGCAACGTTAGCGCTGCTAAACGCTATCGAAGAAAAAGAGTGAGGCCAACATAAGAACCGTGGTACCTTACCCCGGGGGTATACCCTTTTTGGTCAAAAATGTGTAAACTTTGGCCGTTGGTCGAATAAGCTTCGGCCGAACCATTCAATAATCTAAGAAGTTTTCAAGACCGTCATCCGCAGTGGATGACGGTCTTTTTTTAACCTACTCACTCCCAACACACCCAAACAAGCCAGCACTCATCAATCCGATCGGAGTAAGCCATATGGCCGCAAAAGCAACCCTCACCGATGTTGAAAAAATAAATAAAATGCCGTGGATGATTACGGGAGATGCCTTAAACGTCGGCTTTTTCCTGTTCTCGCTTTCTGGGCCAGCCTTCTTGCTGTTTTTAGACGAGTTGGGTCTCGAGTCTGGGCAAATCGGAATCATGCTTTCACTGGTTCCGTTCTTCGGCATCTTCTCCCCATTTATGGGCAAGTTTGTCATCCGTACCGGCTACAAACGCACATTTCTGATTTTCAGAACATTGCGCACCAGCTTTATCGGGCTGATTTTATTTACCCCGCTCATCGTCAACCACTTTGGACCCGATTCATCATTCCTGT
>JAHDEN010000297.1 GCA_020628815.1 Chloroflexota bacterium
TCTCGGCCGCCTACGCTTCGTTGGGACTGTTTGTCTCATCCCGCACCGATAACCAAATTGTCGCCCTGATCGTGACCGTGCTGCTGGGCGGAGTGCTCTACATCGTAGGCACCAACAGCGTGACAGACTTTTTTAGCGGCGGTGTCAGTGAGATATTGAACGCAATCGGGACCGGGAGCCGCTTTGAAAGCATTCAACGCGGGGTGCTTGACCTGCGTGATCTGGTCTACTATCTGTCGCTAACCGGGGTCTTTCTAACCCTCAATGTTCTATCGTTAGACAGCATCCGCTGGAGCACGAAGCAGGTGGCTTACAAACGGCGTGCGTGGCTGACGACGGCCGTTGTGACGGTGAACTTGCTCTTGCTCAACGTATGGTTATATCCGCTCAATCGTCTGCGGCTCGACATGACCCAAAATCGTGAATACAGCCTGTCACAACCGACCCGTGACATCGTGCAAAACCTGAGCGAGCCGCTCGAAATCACCGCCTACATCAGCGAAAACAACCATCCGTTGCTGCTCCCGCTGGTCCCCCAAATTCGTGACATGCTGGCCGAATATGAGATCGCGGCCAACGGGACTGTCACCGCCCAGGTGGTGGACCCCACAACCGATCCGGCCGTGGAGCTAGAAGCGAACCAAGCCTACGGCATTCAGCCGCAGCCGTTCCAAATTTCAGACCGCTACCAGGCTTCGGTTGTCAACGCCTATTTCGATGTGTTGATCAAGTACGGAGACGAAACGGCCATCCTAAATTTTGGGGATCTGATTCAAGTTGACCGCAGCCCGTTTGGGGTAGAAATCAGCCTGAGCAATCTTGAATATGACCTGACCAGCACGATTAAAAAGACGGTGTTTGGCTTTCAAGATTTCAACTCAGTATTAGCCTCGTTAGATGGCCCGGCCAAACTCACCTACTACTTCACACTTTCTACTTTGCCCGAGCAGTACGAAGCGGTTTCTAACGGGATTGTGCAGGTCGCGGCCGACCTTGAAGCGGAAGGGAACGGCCGCTTTGAATTTGAGCTGGTTAATCTTGATGATCCAACATCTGCGCTAAACGCGACCCAGTTTGAACAGCAGTTTGGCATCCAGCCTTATTCGATTAGCTTGTTTTCAAGCGAAACATTTTACGCACACATGCTGCTCGAAACAGATGGGGAGACTCAGCTGCTGTTCCCGGCCGATGATGGGGACCCCGCCACAATCCGTACCCAAATTGAAGCGGCATTGCGACGGACTGCACCCGAGTTCCAAAAGGTCGTGGGGGTCTGGTCCCCCGCCCCACAACCCCAAACGGATCAGGCCAGCACCGAGCCGGTTTTGCTGAGCGAATACAATCTGGTCCGCAATCAGCTGGCTCAAGAATATGAGGTGCAAAACATTAGTTTGGCACAGCCGGTCCCGGCCGAAGTCGACTTTTTGGTTGTGCTTAGCCCACGCGCTTTGGGGCAAGCAGAAATCTTTGCGCTTGATCAATATTTGCTGCGCGGGGGGAATGTGCTGGTTGGATTTAGCAATTACGCGTTGGGGGTCGATGAGCTGACGGGGCAAGTTGTTTTACAACTGGCGAACGGGCAAAACACGGCCGCCTGGCTCGCCCATCACGGCATAGTGGTGGGGCGCGAGCTGGTGCTCGACCAGCAAAATCAGCCGTTCCCGATCACGACGGTGCGGGATGTGGGTGGCAGGCAGGTGCAAGAGGTTGAGGCGCTCGACTATCCGTATTTTGTAGACATACGGCCGGACGGCATGGCGGCCGACAATCCCGCTTTAGGCAGCTTAGCGGCCGTCACGCTCAGCTACGCCCAGCCGGTTCAAATCGATGATGCCAAAAACGCCGGCCGAACCGTGCAGACTCTGCTCCGCTCAACAGATGGGGCATGGCTTTCGGCCGACCCAAATATTTTGCCCAACTTTGAGACGTTCCCTGACACCGGATTTCCCCCCGGCAACGCCTTTGCTCAGCAAGATTTAGCCGTGTCGATTGAAGGGGAGTTTGACAGCTTTTTTGTGGAACGTGATATTCCGCAAAACGGTGATCAGCCGGTCGCCATCAGCAAAATTGACGCGTCAAGCGCAACCGGCCGGCTCATTGTGGTGGGGTCAGCGACGTTTGCAGAAGACAGCTTGCTCAACTTATCAGCCAGCTTATCAGGCGATATAGGGCTGCTGAATTTGCAGTTTGTGCAAAATATGGCCGATTGGTCGCTTGAAGATTTAGATCTGCTCGAGATTCGCTCACGAGGGTCTGAATCCCGCATTTTGATTCCGCTAGACCCGCCCGGGCAGCGCTTTTGGGAGCTGCTGAACTATGCGGTTGCGTTAGTCGCCTTGGTGCTGGTTTACTTCGGCATTCGGCAAAGTTTTAGGCGGGATGTGCGTCTGCCTATCCCGTCAAACCAGCACGATCAAGCTAATTGATCGGTGTCAATGGCGGCCGTCTCTATGGGTGCGGTCAAAAAGCGTGGGCAAAGTTGAGCTAGACGAATCTCTCATTAATAGTTGCCAATTGTGCGTTGCCCATTGCCCATTAAAAGATCGCTCTACTCACTGAGGAAACGGGGTACATTAAAGAAGCAACGAGGTAGCTTGGCAACTGTTTTGTTTGCTAACTTAGGATGGGCCGAAAATGGGCAATAAACAATGATGAATGGGCAATGGGCAACAAAATCCTCCCCATAACTTTTGACCGCGCCCCGCCTCTATTCTCCACCAGCCACAATTGGCAGGTAAACGAAATCTGTAGCAACAAACGGCACATCTGGCGTAGGGGATGCCTCAACCGGCGGTTCTGTAGCTACCGGTGTCGGCGTCATCTCCGGATTCGGGGCCGCTGTCGATGTAGCGGTAGGAACAATCGTTTCTGTCGGAATAGCAGTTGCCGTTTCGGTTGGAACCAGGGTTTGCGTCTCTGTCGGCACGGCCGTAGCGGTGCTGGTTGGGGTTAGGGTAGGATCGGGCTCATCGATACGGGTGAACGTAAAGGTTCCCAATGTCTCTACAGGGAACAAATCGCTGTCGTTGATCCTAAAAATCGCTTCGGCCGGATCAGAATCATCATCACCAGATGTAAAATCGGGGCCATCATCTGTCCCGGAGTCATACGGGAAAAGGGGCACTACGATCTCATTCATCCACTCCCCCTGCTCATCCAAAAGAGACAGACCCGAAACCCCTACAAACCAGTCTGGGCTAGGGGCTATCATCGTCACCAACGTTATCAACGGAAAATCGTGATCAATTGTGACTGAGTTAATTGTGGTGCTATCTGGCGAAGTTGGGATCGGGCCGCCGGTAATCGCGATATCTACATTCCCATTTGCATTAATTTCATCCAATAGCGGGTTTCGGTTGCCGGTTTCAGCCATCACTTCGATCCCGTTACTGGCCAACTCCCCCGTCTGCCAAATAACGGTGTCTCCGTTATGCGCTGCACCAACCAAAGGTGAGAAATGGGGATTTGGAACACCGTTAGGGTCCCATGTGGCGTTAAACACAATCCGATATTCGGCCGTTTCGCTGGCACTTGGCCCCTTTGCCTGCCCCTGCGCTATCCCACCAGCGCCGGTCAAAAACAGGACCGCTCCGAGCCCGGCAGCCACATAAAATAAAATTGCCTGAAATGAAAGTTTAGATGTCATTCTTCCTCCTTGTTTCTCCATAAGCACCCTAAAAATCATTTGAACGATTTTAGCACTCAGCACCAGAATTGAGATTACAAAAAAATTAAGGTTTAAAAGAACATACGCTATAGCAACGATCCGGTGAAGTGCATCTCGTATGATTCGTTTGATTTAGAACACGTCATTGCTTCTGAGGCATTGAATTTATTTGCAAGTTGCAAAAATAAATCGAATCGCTAAAATCCACAATATAGACTTTTAATCCACATTATGGAAAAGTATGCTGGCACACAATCCCTCGCACGCACTTTTGGGCTGATCCGGTTGTTTACCGACGACCGGCCGGTTTGGACTCTGCCTGATCTCATCGAGGTCAGCGGGCTCAAGCGAACCACTGTGTTTCGCTTGCTTTCAGCGCTTGAAGGGGAAGGGATTTTGCGCAAAACCTCGGCCGGAGACTATGCACTTGGGCCGGAGCTGATTGTCTGGGGCGGCCGTGCGATTCGCTCAAGCAACCTGCGCACCATCGCCAAACCCCACATGGAAGCGCTAGTGCAACAAACGAACGAATCGGTCACGCTCGATATTTTATGGATCGATGATGACAACCGGCCGATGTCAATGGTGGTTGAAGAGCAACTCGGCCGGCACGTGATGGGGATGGCCCAATACATCGGCGGCCGATTTCCCGCGCACACCACATCCACCGGCCATGTGCTGTTGGCTTGGTCTGATGGGTCGAGCCGTGACCAATTTGATTGGCACAGCATGCTTGAATCCCATCCCACTGCCATCGCCACACCCAAACAGTTAATGGCTGAATTAGAAGCCACAAAAGCCAGAGGCTACGGCCGCACTCAAGACGCACTAGAAGTTGGACTTTCGGCCGTGGCTGCCCCCATCTTTAACACCCACGGTGATATTCAAGGGGCATTATGCATTGCCGCGCCCAGTTCCCGGATGCAGGCTGACCAGATAGATAAGTTAGCGAAAATAATTATGCACACGGCACAAGCCATCTCAAAAGAATTAGGACACAACCCAATCGTCAATCAAAAATCGTAAATCCGAAATCAAAACCCCATGACCCAGAAAACACGCAAACGCAGACACGGCGGAAGCTCCGCCAAACGAGAGGCGATTGCGGCCAAACGGCCGCCGATGCTCCCGACCCTCAAACGCAATCTCCCCATCGTTGAGCCGCTCGACCAAGGTCAAATCGAACGGATCGATCATGAATCGATGCGCATTCTGGAAGAGGTCGGCGTTATCTACCGGGACGAGATCGCCTTGCGCCAGTGGAAAGAAGCTGGTGCAGACGTAGACGGTGAACTAGTCAAAGCGGATCGGGGCTTGATCCGTGAACTGATCAAATCGATCCCCAGCAACATCACCCTAAACGCACGGGACCCGAAAAAA
>JAHDEN010000298.1 GCA_020628815.1 Chloroflexota bacterium
CGCTTACCCCACGTGAGATGGACGTTTTGCGGCTGATGGTTGAGGGGCTGACCAACCAAGCGATTGCTGAAGCGCTTGTGCTTAGCTCGAGTACGGTCAAAAGCTACGTACAGTCAGTCTTTAAAAAGCTAGATGTGTCAGATCGCACACTGGCGGCCGTTAAAGCGATCCGTTTGGGGTTAGTTAAGTAGATCCTGTTTCCGCAATCTCGGTCGATTCGAACTCGTAGGTAGCATCTAAGCTGGCGCTCAAACCCTCTTGAATCTGGCGAAATACATTTTGTGCGGCATCGCTTGCTTTAGGGTAAGCGCTTGGCTGAAGTTTGCGCAAATACCCTGCCAAGATAGGCCAGCCAGCATCTTTAGGGGAGATTGACATGTACGACAGCGGTACCGGTCCCAAAGCGGCATGAATGTTCGACTGCAATTGTGAGGCCCCCAAACTTGATCCCACTAAGGCATAACACATCCCTAAAATTTCTCCTTCACTCAATGACGATCGCCCTTGCAAAGTTGCATCAGCGCTAGGCTGGTGCAGGTTTAATGCATGTCGATCGTCATTTAGAGCTTGATAACGCTTGGTTAGGCAGGGCTTTAGCTCTTGGATTGGGACCATATCGATAGATGGGAAAAGGCTCTGCCACGGAAGAAAAAATGCAGAAAGCATTCGTTTGTACCCATCAATGTCCAGCAGTTCCTCCTGACAAGCTTTTAGCAGAGGATGCCCATGTAACGTATGGTGAATTTCACCCGTTTCTTGGCGTAGTGCGCTTAATAAGTCGTTCATGATCTATGAGTTCAAGCCTCTTGCCCTTCAAGAATGGCAACTAATTTCTCAACCAAATCTATTGGCTTAAACGGTTTTCGCATCAAAGCTGTAGCACCCATCCCTTTTGCCAAAGCTAATGCATCAAAGCCTTGTATGATGGGCGAGCCAGTAACAGCTACGATAGGAACTGTCGCATACCATTCGGGCATTTTTTTTAGCCCTGTATTGCGCAAATAATTTATCAGGGTGTACCCACCGCGTGGTAGTGGCTTACCTGTCGCGTCATGAAGGAATATGTCACTAACAACTGCATCATACTGAGTGCTAGCACAATAAGCTAGGGCTTCTTCAACTGTCAAAGCATGATTGATCGTCAAACCTTCATTTCTCAATGTCAACATCCACTGTCTGGCTAGATCGATATCATCTTCAAAGATGAGGATTGAATAGCTTTGGTTTTTGTTGTTCATCTTATTGGGCTACTCCTGCGAGTTGAAGGACAGTCTGGAGGCGACTTTTGCTCACGGGTTTTGACAATATATCGATACAGGCTGTCTCGCGCAAATTTTGGTCGTTACTTCCGTAGCCAGTTGCAAAGGCGAATGGAACCCCTTTTTGATGAAGTAATAAAGCGATCTGACCGCTGAACTGATCCCGAATATTGGCATCGAGGAAGGCGATATCGTACTCATTACGGGCGATAAGGTCTGCGGCCTGCTCTAAGGTTGGAACCCCATCCACTCGGGATGCACCCAGACTTTTTAACATGCGGACCATTTCTCGTGAAATCATGTAGTCATCTTCAAGCACCAGTGCCACAAAGGATGTCTTTTGATGGGGTAGGCCAATGTGAGTCGCTGCGCGTGAAGGGTTAGACGGAGGCTCTACGGTTGTTTCTACTTGAGGAATAATAAATTTAACCTGCACACCTGCGGGTAAAAACTCAAGGCTGCAGTCTGCGTTAAACTCATAAGCTAGCGCTTCTGTGATTAAGGTGGTGCCAAACCCTTTACGGCTAGGTTCGCTGACTGGAGGACCACTTGATTCTATCCATTCAAAGATCAAATTGTCCTCATTGTAGTGCCAATCGATATTGACATGCCCCGTTGAGTTTTTTAGAGCACCATATTTTTCCGCATTGGATGCCAATTCGTTAATGATGAGCGCAAACATAGATGCCAGCTCGGGGGTAAGTGAGATTTCGTTCCCGTTAAAGTGAATGCGAGTATCAAAATAATGGTGATAGGGGGTTAAGGTTCGCTGTAGCAAAAGGCGAAGTTGGATCGGTTTCCATTCAAATTCGGTTAGCAGCTTGAGCGTCTCGGATAATGCTTGAAGACGCTGTTCTAAGGTTTGGATAAATTCCTCAATGGTGTGCGTAGTGTTGCGGGATTGAGAAATAATAGAGCCAATTAGAGCGAGAATGTTTCTCGTCCGGTGATTGAGTTCGCGAATAATAAGTTCTAATCGTTCAAGATGCTTTTGTTGCTGATGTTTATGCTGGGTCGATAAGGCAGATATGATGATGGAAAGTGCATCTTTCAATGATTCAGCAATCGTGAGGTCCTCTTGGTTAAACTCATCTGATTTCTTTTGGGCTGAATCAAGGTATTCATTAAATGAAGCGCGTGGATTTAAACGGAATCCATCATCTGCCTTGTAAATATCTTTAGTAGGGGCTCCTGCCCATCGGACTACCTCGCTGACATCTTTGCGGAAATAGAATAGATACCTATAGCCTTCGGCCGGTTCTGGGATAGCCAGCACCCCTGCCACGTCACCACAATCAATATCTGGATAATTGACGATGATCGAATCCAGTGCAATCGGCGCTGAGCTTGATTCTTCATCAAGATAGTCAGCTTCCAACAACGTAGCCAATTGACGAGCACTTGTCTCTGATAAACAAGCTCCATAAGTTTGGTACTGATCTGCTCTCAAAAGTGCCACCCCATCACTTTTGATCAACTTTGCCAAATCAGCATTTGCTTCATCCCAGTATGTCGAGAATCCGGCCGGAGTGCCATCAGCCGCAAAAAGGACTGCTGCAACCTTTGAGCATTTGTCTATATTTGCAATTCGCTGTCGATAAATAATTGAATTGAGAAGCATCGAAATAGAACTGCCTAGAATCTCAAGCGATGTTAGCCGCTCAGAGGGAAGCATAAACTCATTCATATGGTGAAAGGCAAAAAGCCCCCACATTTTTCCGTTGACAATAATGGGCAGGCTGAGCGTTGCCTGAACCCCCATGTTTTGCAAATATTGAACATGAACCGGAATCACTCCGCGCAAGAGGGCCAGAGATAGATCCAGAGCGGCTGGATCTGTCGACAGAATGCGAGTTTGCTCGATATTGGTGTTGGGGATGATTCGGATCGGGGTTGTTTCGTACAGTTTCCGGGCCGCTTTTGGAACATCCTGAGCTGGGAAACGGAGCCCAAGGAATGAGCTCATTTGGGGCTCCCGAGATTCCGCAATAATTTCCCCCGAGCCATCAGAGAAAAATCGATAGGCTTTAACCCGATGGAAGCCGGTTAAGGCACGCAGTTCATCAACTGCTTGATCTAATAGGATTTGGGCCGATTGAATCGAGCTAAGGCGGCCCAAAACTCGCTGTACGTTGTCCAATATGCTGATCCCAGCTCGATCAGTTTCACTAACCGGCTGTAGCTCAAGGATAAATCGATCCTGCGTTTGATGGACAAATAGATCGCAAACAGCATCATCGCTTTGCACTCGGCCGACATTTTCCCGCTGTGTTGTGATGGTGCTGTGGGCCCGCGCATTGTTGCACTGATGCACAATTTTTCTCGGCAAAAGATCGCTGAGGGTGGCCCCCAAGAGCTGATCAATCGGTCGCTGGAACCATTCTGTGCAGTTCTCCGAGACATCTGTAATGAGGTTGCTTTCTAAGTCTAGGGCTAACAGATAACCAAACGGTTGTATGGTGCCGAGGTCAAAGTAGACTGCATCTTCGCAGTTTTGTATCGCTTCTTTTTCTGCTTGTATGCGCTCTTCAAGTTCTTTTGGGTTCATTTTTTCCTGCTTGCTAAAACAAAAGAATAAAAATTTATTCTGAATAGCCGAGCAAAGACCCACTTGAAATCAAATAGAATTCCTTTGATTGGATTTTAATAGAGCTGAACAATCAACACAAAATGTAGATTCAAAGATTAAGTTAAATCAAATAGTTGGTTGGGGTGATGCACCTATAAGGACATAGTGTCGGCCACGGCCGAGCCAAATTCACTGCAAGTCAGCGTTCCACCCAAATCGGCCGTACGCGTATCCGGATTCTCCAAAACTTCGTCTACCGCTTTAATCATCCGTTTTCCCGCTAAGCCCAAAGGTTTTGAAAAATGCCTTTGGGCCATCCATTCCAGCAACATCGCAACAGACAAAATCATAGACGTAGGATTGGCTTTATTTTGTCCTGCAATATCCGGGGCAGACCCGTGTTGCGCCTGCGCACAGCAATTGTCTGTTCCGGCATTAATCGACCCCGCAAGGCCCAATCCACCTGAGAGCTCGCTCGCTAGATCAGACAAAATGTCCCCGTAAAAGTTGGTGGCGCAAACCACATCAAATCGTTCGGGCGAACGGACCAAGTGGGCCGCCATTGCATCAACTAAAATCTCTTCTGTTTGCACTTCGGGATACTCGGCCGCTACTTTGCGAAACTCGCGCAAAAACAACCCATCTGTCATTTTAAAGCTGTTGACTTTGTGGATGGCGGTCACATGCTTACGCCTTGACATGGCAAGTTCAAAGCTCTCCCGCGCAATCCGTTTAGAGCCGTGGGCTGTAATTTTGCGCACTGAGATCGCCATGTTCTCGTCCGGCATCATCTCTCCCCAACCTTTGTGCATGTTCCGATCAGCGTAAAATCCTTCGGTTGCTTCGCGCATGATCACAAGATCCATTCCTTCAGCCTTGTTGGGCAAAAACGGCCGACTGCGCGCCGGTCGCACGTTGGCAAACAGATCCAGCCCGACCCGGAACCCGGCCGATACGTTTGGTCCACCCTGATCCGGTGGGGGATAGTTCATGTGATCTTGGGTGCCAAGAATAATCCCGCCATAGGTTTTGGCTTGCTCTAAAAGTTCCGGTCTTAGAGTGGTTCCATACTTTTCTAGGCTGGCAAACCCAACATCTTCGTAATCAAACTCAAGGTTAAGGTTGTAAACGGTGTTGGCTTTTTCAAGCACCTGCATCGCGGCCGCTACAATCTCTGGGCCGATGCCGTCTC
>JAHDEN010000066.1 GCA_020628815.1 Chloroflexota bacterium
ATGCAGGCCAAACTTAAATTGCAGAGAGAAGCATAAAAAAAGGCTGATGGCAAAACAAATTCCCATCAGCCTCATAAATTCTCAATCTGCTTGATTCTACAAAATCAACTCTTTTTCATACGGATAATGGCTCAGAAGTTCATAGCCATCTTCAGTAATCAGGACTTGATCTTCTAATTTAACGCCGGGGCCGCCCGCAATCGAACCAACATAGCTCTCGACACAAATTACATGGCCCGGTTCAAGTACGCCGTTGTACCCGTATGCGTCCCAATTTTCAGGGAAATATATGCATGGGAACTCGTCACACAATCCAACCCCATGATAAACGCAAGAGTAGCGGCGATAAACTTTTGGATCATATAAAACAGGTGACTTATGGGACAGTTCTCGATAGGTGATGCCCGGCTTTAGCCATTCTGTATTCCGCATAATCTGTTCATACGCCATCGTATAAATCTCTTTTTGGGCCGTGGTGGGCTCTTTGTCTCCACAATGCCACGTACGAGAGATGTCTACGCAAATCCCATAGGTCCCAATCAGGTCAGTATCAAATGCGACCAAGTCACCATTTTCAATAATCCGGCTTGAACATTCTTGAAACCACGGGTTACAACGTGGACCAGATGCCATTAAACGGGTCTCGATCCATTCACCACCGCGTGTGATGTTGGCATGGTGCAAATACCCCCACAGGTCTTGCTCCATCATCCCCGGCCGCATGGCGTCACGCATCACGTCCATCGCTCTCTCACAAGAGTAAACCGCTCGGCGCATCGCTTTGATCTCTTCATCACATTTGATCAGGCGAGCCAGCTCCATTATCTCTTCCCCATTAAAAATCTCGCAGCCGCGTCGCTGCATCGCATCTAATCCCTCAGGATTACACCGATCAAACGCAACTCGTGTGTTTCCCCCGCCGTGTTTTTTGACCAGATCAGCAATTTCATCCGCCCACTTTTCAACCATTTCAGGAACCCGCTCTCCGGCCCCAAAATAGAACCATGAGGTAGCGGTTCGGATTTCATCCACGACTTCCGTATGGTCGCTTAAAAACTCACAGTTGTGATAGTCCCACAAAATGCAGGGGCCATCGGCCGCCACAAAACAGTAGCGTGCGGCGTTGTGCGTAATCCACAGCTGCATGTTTGTTGAGTCAGTTGCATAGCGAATATTTAGCGGATCGTACAGCACGATCCCTGCGTAGTCGTGTTTACGCAGTTGCTCACGAATCCGCTCGATCCGAAACTGTCTAATAAATGTGAAATCAGGTTGCGGCAAGCCAGCCTCAGCCCACTCATCTTCTGCTACAGGGCCGGGGCCAAGCGCATGCAAATTTTGAGTTTCAACCGCTTCGAGTGTTTCGGCCGAAGGGGTTTGAATGGCGCCAATTTTTGAACGATGTGATCCAGTAATCTTGTTATCAGGGGAAATAGGTTGCATTTCGGGGTCTCCAAATCAATAAGATACAAATTTATTTACGAAAGAAACTTGCTGGAAAAGTTCCCCAATTGTCACAAATTGAAGTTGATTTGAAAAGGTAGGCTTGCACAAACAATCAGAAAACCGATTGTACTCAGGTCACGTTGCACCACACGAAATCAGGGGAATAGTTTGGTCCCCCGTGTCACAAACATCATCCGTTCTACATTCATTTCACAAATCAAAACCCCTGTGTAACGCTCATAAAAGAAGGTGCTATTCATCTCTTCTAACAAAGAGCAGCTTCCATTGGCTTCTTTCTCTGGCCCCATGTCAAACGTAATTGAATACCATTGATATACTTCATCGATTGAAGCATTCGTGGCATATGTATGGTCCCAGCGATACAATTTTGGGAGTGAGTAATTGCTGTGATGGGCAACTAAGCGGGCATTGGGGAAGTGGGCGGCTGATTTATCCAAATTCCAAGCAACAACACCGATTGAACCGCACAAAATCATCAGCCCAAATACAGTAGCGACACCCCAAATAACCAGTTTGTTGTTGCCCGGGGCTGATTGACGACTTAGTTCACTATCCATGTGCAAACTTTAACGTAAAACTTTTTTATGACCCAACTCAAAATATCGGCCGTTAATCTCTCCCACTCCCTCGCCTATGGCAGCAGCAAATCGAACCTGATTCAAGTGCCCTGTGTTGAGATTCAGCTGTCCGATGGACAGACATTTAAGGGGGACGGCTTGCTAACAGGTGATGAGACGACACCACCCGCTACGCTTGCCCCTTTGGTCGATGGGCTCACTCAAACGATAGTTGGTCAACCTGCTCATGACTTTTTGCAATTGTGCCGCCTTGTATCCCAAAGCAAATACACCCTAAACGAGATGCGGTTTCCCGATCCGGCACAAAAATCGGCCGACGAACGGAAAAAAGATAACCGGCGCGAAATGCTTTCGATGTTAGGCGTCTTGGGAAAAGAGGAACTGATGCCGGTTCCCACCGATATGACATACCCGATGCCCCGACATCTTGTACGGGGGGCAACCGCCGCACTGCTACGGGCATGCGCGCATACGGCCGGTCTGTCGACGAGCGACTATTTGCGTAATCTTTTATCGGGCGCAAGCGAAGAATCGGCAAAACCGACAAAGCTGCCATTGGGCATCCACGTTGATTTTGCTGAGCACAGCCAGCTTTTAGAACATGCTTCCGCCTTGTGCTATGCCATCCCCCCGGTCGCAAACGCAAAGGCGTTAGGAAAAGAAGTTGAAGTTTTTCAGAAATACTTGCGCCAATTAAACGGCTGGATTGAGGATAGCTGGAGCGATGTTGAAGCGGAAAATCGACCGTGGCTTTTTGTCGATTTAAACGGTGCAGTCCATAAAATCAACAACGAGTCCAGCGGTAAAACGCTTGGATCTCTATATGGCTTTGGCACAACGGGCAATCAAGAAAAAATGATCTTTTCAAACGTGGTTACCAACACATCGGCCACAACGACGGCCAAAGATCAAGTGCTGATGCAGTCGATGACAAAATCGCGCAAATTAAAACTAAGCTTGGCGGCCGGCTGCTGGACAAATAGCCTAGAAAATGTTCAGACATGGTTAGAAAAAGCGAAGCCCAAAATGATTGTGCTAAATCTAAACGAGACGGCCAGCATGGGCGAGTTGATCGAAATGATCCAGCAGATCAATGGCTCAACGACAGAGCTGATTTTACAGGGATCAGGCTGTGGCAATCAGCGATCTTGGGACCTTTTGCATCAGGTGGCACAGGCGGCGCAGCCGTTTTTATATCTTCCGGCCGGACGGCTGGATGGAACAATGCAGGTCATCAACGGCCGGTCAGCCACCGCTTAATCGATCAAAACGGCCGTTTATCTTAATTATCGTTACAAATAATTCCTCATAGTCCAATGTCGTTTCAAAACTTTGGTATACTAAGCAACACAAATTTCGGAGTAGAAGTTTTAGACTTTGATCGATTTTCGGTCAGATTCTAAATTTAGGAGAAATATTATGGGATTAGGTCCTTGGGAATTAGGAATTATTTTGGTCATTGTGATCATCATCTTTGGTGTTGGCCGTATTTCTAAATTGGGTGGCGAGCTTGGTAAAAGTGTCTCTTCTTTCCGTCAAGGTTTGAAAGACGGCATGGAAGATGGCGAAGACGATATTAGCGATCTGAAAAAAGGGGAAGCTGAGTCCTAATCAGCAATATGCAAAGGTTATGCTAGGCATTGCCCTGTACACCTTTTGAATAAAACCTACGCAACACACATCTAGCAAAACTTTCATTTAATCAATGGGCATCGACAGTTTTTTTGGCATCGGAGGACCTGAGTTCTTCTTCATACTGATCTTGGCCGGTATCTTTTTAGGTCCGGGCAGGATTGCTAAAGTTGCCCGCTGGCTGGGTCAGACAACTGCAAAGCTGCAGCTTATTTCGCGCGGCTTTATGACCCAATTGAAAGATGAGTTAGATATGGCAGATGGGCAGGAAGATCTGCGCGACATGCTGAAAGAGATGCAGGATTTGCGGTCAGAAGTTACCAATCTACAAAATCAGATTGGAACCACATTGAAAGAGGCGACGGCCGATACCGAAGCATCACTGACCGAGCTAAAGAATTCAATTGCACCGCCAACGTTTGACCCTGAAACGGATGAACAAGGTGATGCGCCAGAATCAGCAGAATCGGCACCAAGCAGCGGGGTCGAAGACAACGACTACTTGGCGGCCGAAAATTCGATTCGCCCCCCGTCTCTTGAAAACGGGCAAAACGGCTCAAACGGGAATCTGAACGGCAATCCGCCAAAGAAAAAGGCCAGTCTGCCAAAACCCATCCAAGTTGATGGGGACCCGGATTAGTTTATGGCACAAGCAGAAATCGACCTTGGAACTGAATCAATGGATCAATTCTCAATTCTCGAGCATCTGAACGAGTTGAGAATTAGGTTAACGTGGGCGGCCGGGGGCATTATCATCGCCACCATCGCTGCTCTGTTTTTTACAACCGACATTCTGCAGTTCATTTTAGGTCCATATGAAAACAGTGAGCTTGTTGTGCTTGGCCCCACAGAGGGGATTGAAACCTTCTTTCGGGTATCGATTACCACCGGGCTGATCATCAGCATGCCGTGGATATTGATCCAGGTCTGGAAGTTTGTTGAGCCAGCTTTAACAGCGTCTGAAAAGCGATACATATACATTTTCATTCCGACAACGGTAACACTGTTTGTCATTGGGCTGCTTTTTGCGTGGTTTGTTTTGGTCCCCACGGCCGTTAATTTTCTCTCTAGCTTTCTGACCGAGAGTACGATTCTCACCCAAGAAATATCGCTGTCGCAGGAAATTGATGAAACCAATGCTCTGCTGATACGCCTGGAAGAAAAAGAGCTGGAAGAGGTTGTCTTAGCCTCTTATCTTTTAGAAGCTCTAGAAGGGGAAAATATTGAGCAAGCGGTTGAATTAACCGGTTTTCTTTCGAGCGGACTTCAGGCTGATGGAAATCTTGTAGAAGCAGCTATTGCGGATACGATTGGTGCCAGTCTGCTCAACAAAAATGAAGACCGGAGTGCGGCCGATAATATTTTCCGGACTGAATGGACGGGCGAAGCATATATTTCGTTTGTTTTAAAAATGGTATTCTGGCTGGGTGTTAGCTTTGAAATGCCGGTTATCTTTTACTTTGTCGGCCGATTTGGGTTTATGAATCACAAAGTTCTTGCTGAACAGTGGCGCTTCGCTATCGTTGGCGTCTCGATTTTAGCTGCGATTATTACCCCCTCTATCGATCCGATTACAATGCTGATTACGATGTTGCCTCTTTTGGTTCTTTATTTTTTGAGTATCGGAACTACATTTTTAGGATACCGGCATCATCAACGCAATTTAGGGCTTGAGGATGATGCCTAATTTAAAGATTGTGTTTGCGGCTGAAATATGAATTGTAGATTAGGGTTTTCCATTCGAAGGAAAGCCCTTTCTGTTTTTAACGTCAGAACCACATGAGCTCAAATAAGAAGGAGAACAAAGGAAAGCGGTGGCGCTTACCGGCACTGATAGTTTTTGCAGTCGCATTAATTATTCTGGCTCTCTTTGTCCCTACAATTTTACGCGCAATCCCTAGCCGTTATGTGGCACTCCTACCTGTCCCGTTGCAGGAGTTAGGCGTTCGGGGACACGTAGAAGCATTACCAACCCCGGTGCCGGTAAATGATGCAGATGTTTTAGAAATTGCAGATCTCATCTTAGAACCGACAGCTTTGCCAACGGTGGCAGAAATCGCCACGGTTCCCCCGGCCGTTGTCATAACCAATACCCCGTCTGAAACGGCTGAAACTGAAGATGTGGTGCCGCCCACATTACCGCCTACCCCCACACATACGCCCGAGCCAACATTACCCCCAACTCCGACCCCATATCCGTTCTTACCAACCGCCCGAATCGACGACATAACCCATCAATTTCAAAGTTGGAACAACTGTGGGCCAGCCACCTTGGCGATGTCACTTTCTCATTTTGGCCTTGATTTAAAACAAGAACAAACGGCCGACTGGCTCAAACCGGATCCTGAAGATAGAAACGTTTCACCAGAGGAATTGGTCGCTTATGTGAACGAAAATACCGATCTTCAGTCTGTGATGCGTGTGAATGGGGATCTTGAATTATTAAAAAGATTTATAACCGCCGGTTTTCCGGTTATCATCGAAACCGGCATTGACCCACCAGGTGATTACAGTTGGCTCGAATGGTACGGCCACTATTATCTGGTTGTTGCCTATGACGACAGTAATGAAACTCTATTTGTGTACGATTCTTGGCTGGGATCAGGTGAGAATCCGCAGGGTGAACGCGTCAATGCTGAAGAAGGTCGTGCTATCGAATACCAGGATTTTGATGATCACTGGCGGCAGTTTAATCGAACTTATATTGTCACCTATGAAAAGTCAGAATTTGATACAGTTGCTGACATCATCGGCCGCGAAAATTTTGACGATACGCTCATGTGGCAAAAAACACTTGAGCGAAACAGGCTAGAACTAGAGGCTGATCCTGAAAATGGATACCTTTGGTTCAATGTCGGCACTATTTACAACAATTTGGGCGATTACGAATTGGCGGCCGCGGCGTATGACAAAGCCCGGCAAATTGGATTACCGTGGCGCATGCTCTGGTATCAATTTGGGCCGTACGAGGCATATTATCAAACCGGCCGGTATCAGGATGTCATTGATCTAGCAGACGTTACCCTGTATCAGCGCCCATATTTTGAAGAATCTTATACCTATCGAGGTTTAGCAAAAATTGCTATAGGAGAAACTAATAGCGGTAAACGGGATTTGCAAGCGGCAGTTGAATTTAATCCCCGCTATCAGATTGCTCAAGAGACGCTTGACCAGCTTGAGTAACAGTTAGTTATGCAAAGAAGAACGAAAAATATCATCATTACGATCGGAGCGATCCAGCTCATATTGATTCTAGGAATCGCTAATCTGCCTTTCCTAGTTGAAACTCTTATTCCACAGCAGTATTGGTCTTTTTTGCCCGATTTTGTTGTGGCGACCACAGGTGTGCGTGATAACAATCTTTTAGCAGTTGAAGACGCAAACGTTGAAGTTGCTGCTTTAGATTTGCTTGACAGCTTAGACGAAGTGGTCCCGCAGGAATCAGAGTCAATAGAAGAAGAAAATGCTTTAGCAGCTGCCCCAACCGGCGATGAGAACGCTGAAGCAGCGCCTGAAGCACCAGAGGCAGAAGAAGCTGAAGCCACGGCTGAGCCAACACCTTCCCCCACGTTGTCAGTCACCAACACCCCGGCTCCCCCAACACCAACATTTACACCCACACCATCCCCAACACCGTTACCGCTAGAGTTTAAGCTAACCGGTTTGGTTAATGAGCCGCAAAAATTTAACAACTGCGGCCCCACAAATCTCTCGATTATGTTGCGCTACTATGGTGATGACACGACTCAGGATGAGGCGGCCGAATATCTAAAACCAAATCGTCTTGACCGAAATGTTAGCCCATGGCAAGTGAGCGACTACGTCAACGAATTCACCTCTTTGCGCTCAATTACCCGGTCAAACGGTACGCAAGAGCTTCTTCGTGAGCTAATTACGGCCGGGTTCCCCGTTGTGATCGAAAAGGGATATGACCCAGAAGCGGCCGACGCATTTGGCTGGTATGGTCATTATCTGATTATGTTTGGCTACGACAATGTCAATGAAGAATACAACACGATTGACACGTTCTTGGGGCCATTTACAGATACAGAAGTCACACAGGCCGGATACACGCTAGAAGATGGATTAATCTACTCTTACGACTATATCGCAAACTATTGGCAGCAGTTTAACTACACCTTCTATGTCGTTTATGAAGCGGATCGTGAAGAGGAACTCTATGCGATTTTAGGCGATGACTACATCTTTACCCAAGATAATTGGGAAGCGGCCATTGTGCGTGCTGAGGCTGAGATTCGCGACGAACCAGAAAATCCATACGCATGGTACAACTTGGGCACCTCGTTGACCGAACTGGGCAAAAAGACTCGTGATGCGACCAACTATGAAAAAGCGGCCGTAGCCTTCGACAAAGCTCGCTCGATTGGCTTACCCAGCCGGATGCTTTGGTATCAGCACGGGCCATTTGTTTCTTATCGTGAGACGGGACGCTATCAAGACGTTCTTGATCTGGCAGACGCAACGCTTGTCGATGTTGGCGGCCGCAATGTAGAAGAAGTGTATCTACATAAAGGTCATGCACTTTCTCATCTTCAAGATTTTGAAGGGGCGTTAGCCGCTTATAAACAGGCGCTTAAGCTAAACGAGAACTTCTATCCGGCCGAATTTGCGATCGATTACACACAGTCGTTATTAGACGGATAAAGGATTGACGAGTCCGTCTTGGGTGTGTCAACAGTAATTTGAACGGCCGGGTTTTTAATAAAGCTCGGCCGTTTTTTATTGGATGGCTTACAAGAAAATTTGAAACCCCAGCTAAAAACGGGACAATTCAACCTATGACTCTGATTTTTGCAATTGAAACCTCATGCGATGAAACCTCGGCCGCTGTTATCAAAGACGGCCGGGAGATTTTAGGGCACACTGTCGCCAGCCAAGAAGCGATCCACGCAAAATACGGCGGGGTGTTTCCAGAGGTTGCCTCACGCAAACATGTTGAAGTGATCGGCCCCATCGTCACAGAGGCTTTAGAACAGGCCCAAGTCGGTTGGGACGAGATCGATTGCATCGCTGTCACAAAAGGTCCGGGATTAGTGGGCTCCCTTCTAGTTGGGGTCAATATGGCCAAAGGGTTGTCCTTGGCCACCAACATTCCTCTTTTGGGAGTCAACCACATCGAAGGGCACATTTACTCTCAATGGTTGACTGATCAGGCCGACGACATTGATTTTCCGCTGGTCGTTTTAATCGTGAGCGGCGGTCATACGGAGCTGTACCTAATGACCGACCATTGCGAATATCGCCATTTGGGCGGCACGCTAGACGATGCGGCCGGAGAGGCGTTCGATAAGGTCGGCCGGTTACTCGGTCTCCCCTATCCCGGCGGACCCCACATCGACAAAGCGGCCAAACTGGGTGACCCTACACGTTTTGAGTTTCCACGGGCCGTTATGCAGGATGGGTACAATTTTAGCTTTAGTGGTCTAAAAACGGCCGCCATGCGTGAAATCCAAAAGTTAGAACGTGCCGGAGAAAAGCTGCCCATTAATGATTTAGCGGCCGGATTCCAACAAGCTGTCGTTGATGCGCTTGTCATCAAAACCGGCCGGGCCGTGGCCGAAACAAGAGCCAAAGGGGTCCATATCGCTGGAGGCGTGAGTGCAAACTCACAACTGCGCCGTGAAATGGCCGAGCGTTTGGATGTCCCTGTGCGCACTCCCCCTCTCTTTTTATGCACAGATAACGCCGCCATGATCGGAGCCATCGCCCATCAGCGGTTTGTTCAAGGGGAACGCAGCGATTCCGACATGGATGTGTTGCCTTCGTGGCAGATATGACCAATCTCCGATTGGTTGCGTAAGCGAAGCGACGCCTTCGTGGCTGGTTTGGCTAATCTCTTTCGGTCAACCTTTCACATCTTCCAGAAGAAGAGGAGGCTTGCTATACTTGCGTAGCTTATTGGCTGTGGCCTTTACACACATAAAACCTATTAAAATTGAGAGTAAAACCTTATGCCTAAACAACTATTATCCCGAAAAACACTGTTCTTGATTATAGCTGGAATTTTGACCGTCGTTGCTGCGATTTTCCTCTCACCTCAGCTTTTTGCTGACAACGGCCCACAAATTGATTCTCTGGAATCAGCTCCCCCCACCAACACAATTCAAGATAACAGTCCAACCATAATCGACGGCGTTGTAGCTCCTATGGATGTTGTTCAGAATGGATATCCCACACCGATACCTACATCAACACCAATCCCTATTAACTGTAGTAACTCTCAATGGGATGTTGATTCAGAAGCTGGTTTAAACGATGCGATTAGTTGTTTTAACGATGCACCGGCCGGTGACTACACCATAGCCATTCTCGGAAATATATGGCTTACTGCAAACACGCTAACCATAAACAACGATCAATCTGCAAAATTACAAATTTCGGGTTTGTTCCACGCGCTTAATGGAAACCAGATTGCTCAAATTCTGCATATTCAATCAGGAGATGTAACCATAGAGGAGCTAACTTTACGAAATGGAATTGGTAGAGAATCGAATACCATTTGTGTAGAAATTTCCTGTGGCGGTGCCATTATCAATAGCGGTACGCTTACTTTAAAGGAGGTCATACTTCATAGTAATAGCGCTTATCAAGGTGGTGCCCTATACAATAATGGTGGCACAGCCCTAATTACAAATAGTAACATAACCGATAATTCTGCGGACGGCGGAGGGGGCATCTACAATCGATTGGGTGAAGTTTCCGTAATTGATAGCTACATCGCAGATAATGATGCTACCGATGGAGGGGGTATCACCAACAGGGGGGATTTGATAATTACTGATACCACAATTACAGCAAACAACGCTTTTGGAGGCATTGGTGGGGGTATCGTGAATTGGCATGAAGGGGAAGCAGAAGTAAACAGAGGTACCATAAACTACAACCATGCTCAAGAGTCGGGTGGAGGAATCGCAAACTTCGGTTCCATTGCTATAAACAGCGGATTTATGGCAGGCAATGCTTCAGAGATAGATGGCGGGGGGATTTACGTTCATGATGATGCGAGTCTAAACACCACCAGCTTAGTACTACATGAAAACCGTGCTGGGCAATCTGGTGGAGGCATCTATGTAGGCAAGGCAGCTACAGTGTCAATCAACCAGCTAGAAGCGCTTTATCACCAAGGGGATACTATTACTAGCTTGGGAAATCTCACCATCACTGACAGTGCATTTATAGATAATTCATCATCAGCACTTTATGTTGCAAGTGACAGTACAACACAAGTGAGTACAAGCCATTTCATTAACAATAATATTGGTATTATTTCCAGGGGGGTCCTCACAGTTACTGAAAGCACGGTCAGCAATAACTATGGTAGAGGAATTTCATTAAATTTCCCTGGTAAAGCAACCATCTTACGAAGTACGATTTCTAATAATTCAACCTTGGCAGAAGGAGGTGGGATATTTTCCGATAGCGCCGATCTAACAATCATAAACAGTACAGTTTCAGGGAACTATGCCCAATCTGGAGGAGGGTTGTTTATAGTCGATGGGGCAGCTCATATTATTAACAGCACAATCACCAACAATACAGCTACATCTAATGAGACAGGGGCGGGTATTCACTTCATATCAGGAGCCCCATCCTCAAATGGCGCGGTTACATTACAAAATACGATCATCGCCAATAATACAGGTGATACAAATTGTGGCGGCAGTGCCGTTATAGCCGATTCATCAAATCTTGACTCCGACGATTCATGTGATGATTCGACCACTGTACCCACATCAGAAATATACCTCGGCCCATTGCAGGATAATGGTGGCCCAACGCACACACACGCAATCGTGGGGAGAGGGGCAGCCTTTAACGGTGCTACAGATCATCCAGATGTTACTACTGATCAGAGAGGTGTTGCCCGGCCACAAAATTCAGCACCTGATATTGGTGCGTTTGAATTAGCCCTTGATAATTGTCCCGAATTTCCGATGGCTGTGAGTGATGAAAGCGAATTAAACCAAGCCATCTATTGTTTCAATTTCGCTCCGGCTGGTGACTACGAGATCAACATTGTAGATGATATAGTGATGTACTCTACCCCACACCCTGTCGGTGGGGCACCATCCTCAAAACTATCTATTAATGGAAACAACTATATCGTCGATGGGGATTATTCATTTCGCCCTTTCACTGTTCAAAATAGTCATGTCACCATTTCTAATTTAACCATATACAATGGCTATGCGAGTATTGATGATTGTGCAGATGGTCGGCATGCTTGTGGTGGTGGAGTCTATGTCGGCTCATCCGCAACAGTCTCTATCACACGTTCAATAATTACTGATAACCATGCAATAATTCATGGTGGTGGTGTTTATAACAACGGAACACTATTTATCGATCAAAGCACCCTAACCCTTAATGCTACTTATGTAGGTATAGCACATGGTGGTGGTGTTTATAATTATGACGGGACTGTAACCATTCAAAACAGTACCCTCTCTAGCAACTCGGGTAACTGGGACGGAGGTGGTTTTTATAACTATTCAGGAACTGCGTTTATCCACAATTCAACTATCTACAATAATGATGCTCCGTATGGCGGTGGGGTTTACAACCGACTGGGAGAGGTCCAAATTGAAAATAGTCTGATAAGTAGTAACACTTCAGAAGTAGGGTCCCCTCAAGCAGACTGTTTTAACTCCGCACAATTATTTGTTAGTGAGAAAAATATCGATACGGATGGCTCATGTGGCGCAGCCGAAACCAAAACAGCAGCCGAAATTAACCTCGGACCGTTGCAAAACAACGGCGGCCCGACACTCACTCACGCCCTACTTGCTGGTAGTGTAGCCATTGATGCGGCTACGGCCGACCCAGATATCACCACCGATCAAAGAGGTGTTGCCCGGCCGCAAGGTGGTGCGCCTGATATCGGTGCATTTGAGTTTGTAGAAACAGACACTGATACCCAAATCACCATTGTGGTTGAAACAACCCCTTTCAACAGCGGCGTCGATTTCCGCTTTGGCGGTGACTTAGGCTCGTTCAAACTTGATAATGCGGGCGGCAACGATGGAGACACATTCACAAACAGCCAAACCTTTACAGTAGAGCCAGGCAGCTACACAATCAAAGAGATTGAGTATGCTCGCTGGGAGCTGTTGGATATTTCCTGCTCAGGCGATGAAGGTACGATTGATCTTGAAAACCTTGAAGTCACGCTTGATGTAGCGGCAGGTGAGCAAATAACCTGCACCTTCTTAAACGAACGGGCCTCGTTTATCAATGCCCGTAAAGTCAACGACGTTAACGGCAGTGGCAACTACCAAAGCGGCGAACCGTTTATGGCAGACTGGGAGATCGAGGTGTATGACAGTGACAACCAGTTTGTAACAAGCGATCTAACCGATGCAGACGGCCGTGTGTCGATTAAGGTCAAAGCGGGTGATTACACCGTATGTGAAGTGCCTCAAGATGGCTGGTCTGCCACCCGGCCGACGCAAATCAACCCAACCTTTGGTCAGCCCTGTTACTCAGTTTCTCTGCTACCCAAGCGGATCGGTTGGATGCGTTTCTTCAATACGCAATCGTCTGTACGGGCGATGATTCCGGCCGATCATGGGCACAGTGCAGATGTCCTTTACACATGGGACGATGAGCCAGAAGATGAATCAGCCTCTGTAGGCCCGTTTGCAAACAATCCGTTTGAAGAAACAGAAAGCAAAACTACGACCATTTATCTGCCAATGATTGGCCGTTAACCATCCCAGTTTCTTAATCATCAAGCCGAGGCATCTTGTGAAGATGCCTCGGCTTTTCATTTTTAGGGCTACATCATCCAAAAAGTCAGAATATTCGACCTACATAACCTGAGTTTTGTTTAAGAACGAATTGCACGTTCTCCCTGTCATTTGGCCGAACCAACTTGCAAAAAGAGCAAAGTTTGGCCAATGACTGGGAGATTTGGCTAAACTCCCAGTCATTGGCCCTTTATTATTTGCTCACGATAGTTGATTTTTGGCCAAATGACAGGGAGTCTGCGAGCTTTTTCCGTATCCAAAACTGAGGTTACATACATAAAGTGGGAGTGTTGTAGTTATAGACTAAATCGATGTTTTGTTAATCAATGCGCGAGTCTAGCTAAGAACTTCTCATTAACCATGTAAATTTGACTACTAAAACCATAACAAAAGGCTTTATAAATCGACTAGGTTTTAAGGTTCAGTTATCTGAATAGTTTGGCCTAGGCAGTGGAAAAGCCTTTTACATCACCCCCTTAAGCCAAGGTATTGAAAAGAATTATGAAGAAATTTTTTCGGTTAAATCATATTGTATTTGTTATTGTTTTAGGTTTGCTCATTATTGGTACGGTTAACTCCGGTGAACTGCTAGCCAGCCCGATGTTCCAGCAAGGACAATCTTACTATGTCGACTGTTTTGCGGGGAGTGACTCGAATACAGGCACATCCATCAACTCAGCTTGGCGCACAGTTGGCAAGGCGAATGCAGCCTATCTTGCTCCCGGTGACAGCCTTTTCTTTAAGTCTGACTGTGTTTTTACGGGCCAACTTAAATTGCCTTGGCACGGAACTGCGTCTAATCGAATCTTGATTGGCGCCTATGGAAACGGAAACCGGCCGATCTTTCAAAACAGCGCGTCTGACGTACAAGATAAACATCATATCAATGTCAGAATCAGCGGCTCATACATAACTGTCGATGGTTTGGAAGCACGCACAAACTCAACTCCTGTTGATCCTAGCTGCAACAACCAACCAATCGGATTTTATGTTGGCTTTAGCATTAATTTCCGTGGCGACAGTGCAAATTCGGGAAAATATAATATTTTACAAAACTCAATTGCTAGAAATAACACCATTGGTATTCATCTGACTGGCAACACCACAGGATCAGAAACAGGAAAAAGCCAATACAATCAAGTTCTGCATAACACCATCAAAAACAATGGAATCATGCACATTTTAACGCCAAATATCGAGGGTGATGATTTAGGTGCATGGGGAATGGTTGTCAATGGGGACAACAATGAAATTGCTTATAACACATTTGAAGATAACTCAGGCGTTTGTACGTACGACGATATCGGGAATCCCGGAAACTCTATCGAAGTTTATGCAGCTAATAATAATAATATTCACCATAATATTTCGATTAATGATCGGGTTTTCTCAGAGCTTGGGAGTGGGGATACGCCTGAATCGGTATCGGAAAATAATCTTTATGCCTTTAATGTCGTAACATCTAACAAGCCGTCCGCTCGCTTTATTGTCTCAAGAGGTCCAAATGACACCTTTGGGCCAGTAAACAAAACACGTCTATTTAACAATACGATTTACTATACCCATGCCTCAAGTCAAGGAATTGTGTGTGGTGGCAGTTGCAACGGCAATCACATGATCGTTCGCAACAACGTAGTTTGGGCTGAGGAAAAGGCGATTTTTGCTGATGATGAAATTAAAGAGTTCTACAACTTGTTCTGGAGTTCAACTGGGGAGCCATTTATTCAAATGCAGAATCAGGCTTTGCATAGTTCATCTAAAATTGCTGATCCACAATTTTCTAATCCAGGGAACTTGATTTTTACTTTAGCAAACAATAGCCCTGCCATTGACTCTGCAGGGGATGTAACATGGATATCGGGTCGTAATGTTAATGTCGAGATAGTTGGAAGCAAAGCAGATATGGGCGCATGCGAATTTGGAACATCAGCTTGTAGCAATAGTGCACCACCGTTAGCCTCGCCAACCCCAACTGCAACTTCTGCTGCTACTCAGACAGCTGTCCCAACCGCAACAGCTACGCAAGCACCAGTTGCAACACCCACATCCACCCCTGATGGCTCTAATCCAAACACCTTAGCATTTGACACCTTTGATCGCACTGTCAATGACGCTTGGGGATCAGCAAATTCAGGTGGTGCATACACACATTTTTGGGGCGCTAACGCGAAAAATGATTTTGATGTGGCTGGTGGAAAAGGTCTTATCAATCTGCAAAATGGGGGCGTATCTCGTCAAGTAATACTAGAATCGTTTTCGGCCGTTGATACTGACATCAACTTTCAATTTGAATCCAATAAAACAACCAATAGCTGGCAAGAAGCAAAAGTTGTTTCAAGGCGAACAGGCTCTAACTCAATGTATATTGCCAATGTACGGGGGTGGCCATCCGGCAGCGTTCAAGTATCTTTTGAAAAAATTAACAATGGTTCTTGGAGTCGCATAAACTCGTACGTCACAGTTCCCGGGGCCTCATTCGGTACAAATTCAAAGCTCAACATCCGTACCCAAACTGTTGGGACCAATCCAACCACATTAAAAGTTAGAGTTTGGAACGAAGAAGATCCCGAACCACTAATTTGGCACAGTGAAATAACGGATTCAACGAGCCGCATGCAAAATGCTGGATCGGCCGGATTCAGATTTCTAATATCTTCCAATACAAATAATACTCCTGTGCCAATGAGGGTTGATAATTTATTTATCACGACTCCAAATAACTCACAGCCTCAACCTACCCCAACGCCTGTGTCATCTGGTGATGTGTATTGGCAAGATTCATTTAGTAGAACTTCTAACCAAGGTTGGCAATCATCTGATATTGGTGGTGAAGTCATTCATGCAGATAACACATCAAACCGCTATTCAACCAATGGTTCTCAAGGAATTATTGAAGTCTCATCAACCAGTCAACGACTAGAAAGTTATGTAGATGATCGGGTGGCAACTGATTCAATTGGAAATTTCAAGTTTCAATTAGCAAGCACACCTTCTAACTGGCATGAAATCATGTTTTTGTCTCGGCAAACAGCCACTTATACCAAATACCAATCCTCGATCCGAGTATATTCATCTGGATCAGTAACTATGGGCGTCTCGAAACTGATTAATGGCTCATGGTCGATATTAGCCCCCCGCCAGCGTATAACTGGCCTAAAAGTAGAGCCGAACAAACTATACAATGCGAAGATCAGCACCACCGGGCTGCAACCAACCAATTTCGCCATCAAAGTCTGGGAAGACGGTACGCCGGAGCCAGCCAATTGGCAGTTCACCACAAGTGACAGTTCTTCACCGTTGACAGCACCTGGTTTGTTTGGATTCAAAGTGCGTACTTCTACATCAGAATCAAATTTGCCCGTCCGTTTTATCTTTGACGACATTTATGTAGTTGAACCTTAAATTTTGCCATTAAAAAATGAAATAATTCAAAGATGTCACACAAAATAGTGGGATATTTCCTGTTCAAGCAATGAGAAAGCGATTGATCTTGAGAATTTTAAAGTCACTCTCGATGTGGCGGCCGGTGAGCAAATAACCTGCATTTTCTTGAACGAACGAGCCGCGTTCATCAACGCCCGCAAAGTCGACGACGTTAACGGCAGTGGGAACTATCAAAGCGGGGAGCCGTTTATGGCAGACTGGGAGATCGAGGTGTATGACAGCGACAACCAGTTTGTGACAAGCGAACTTACCGACGCCGACGGTCGAGTATCAATTAGGGTAAAGGCTGGTAATTATATCGTCTGCGAAGTACCCCAAGATGGTTGGTCCGCCACCCGACCGACGCAAATAAACTCAACGTTTGGTCAGCCTTGTTACTCAGTTTCTCTACTGCCCAAGCGAATCGGTTGGATGCGATTCTTCAACACACAATCGTCTGCACGGGCAATAGTTGCGGCCGATGATGGGCAAAGCGCAGATGTCATATACACATGGGCCAATGAGCCAGAAGATGAATCAACTGCTGTAGACCCGTTTGCAAACAGCCCGTTTGAAGAAACAGAAGAAACCACGACAATTTTCCTGCCAATGATTAAGCGTTAACCATCTTGATTTCTTAGTTATCAAGCCGAGGCATTTTATAAAGATGCCTCGGCTTTTCGTTTTTGGAGCCAAATTATTCAAGAACAATCAGAATATTCGACCTGCACAAATTGGGGATGCTATAGTTCAAAGTTGGGCTATAATTGAACATTAGTTCTACCTGTTTACGACTGACACTCTGGATACACACTTTCCACTGATACAACCCCTAAACGTCAATCCAAAATCGTAAATCCCCAATCAAAAATATGACACTTGATAAAATAATCGTGCGGGGCGCACGCGAACACAATCTAAAAAATATCGATGTGGAAATTCCACGCAATAAACTGGTGGTCATTACCGGCCTATCCGGTTCTGGAAAGTCATCACTCGCGTTTGACACCATCTTTGCAGAAGGGCAAAGGCGTTACGTTGAGTCACTTTCCGCCTATGCGCGCCAGTTTTTGGGGCAAATGGAAAAACCAGATGTTGATCAGATTGAGGGGCTTAGCCCGGCCGTCAGTATCGACCAGAAAGGTGTTAGCCATAACCCACGCTCAACCGTCGGCACAGTCACCGAGGTGTATGACTATCTGCGCTTGCTTTACGCCCGTGTAGGAATTCCTCACTGTCCAAAATGCGGCCGTAAAGTGCAGCCGCAATCGGCCGAACAAATTGTGGACCAAGTGCTCAAAATGGATGATGGTGCTCGTATCCAAATCCTGGCTCCGCTGATTCGAGATCGAAAAGGGCAACACCAAGGTGTCTTCGAAGATGTGAGAAAAGCCGGGTTCGTTCGGGTACGTGTCAACGGTGAAGTGATGTCGGTTGACGACAACATCGAGCTAGAACGCTATAAAAATCACACCATTGAAGCGGTTGTCGACCGGGTAAAAGTCACCCACCATGCTGAGTCCGCCAGTGAAGAAGCACAGTCTGATCGAACCCGTTTCACCGATTCGATTGAAACAGCCTTAGGCTTGGGTGATGGTGTTGTGATCATCAACGATGTCACTGACCAAGAAAATTCGGTAGACCTGCTCTTCTCTGAACATCTTTACTGTGCCTACGATGGAACGAGTATCCCGAAAATTGAGCCACGCACATTTAGTTTTAACAGTCCACACGGTGCCTGCGGCACCTGCCAAGGATTGGGGATTAACAAAGTGATCGATCCGCTGCGCGTGGTGCCAGATGGGTCAAAAACGTTGGCAGATGGGGCGATTGAAGGGTGGCCGACCGACGATAAACAAGGGTATTACTGGCAGTTGTTAAAAGCGACGGCCGACCACTTTAAAATCCCAACCAATAAACCGTGGGATGAGCTAAACAGCGCACAACAGCACATTTTGCTTTATGGAAACGAAAAGAACGTTGCCATTGAATATAAAAACCGCGAAGGTGCTAAGCGGGTTTATGAAACAAAGTTTGAAGGAGTGATTCCTAATCTTGAACGCCGCTTTCGGGAGACCACAAGCGATTATGTGCGCAACAAACTAGAAGATTACATGAGCAACCGGCCGTGTGAAACATGTGCTGGTAGCCGTTTAAGTGAAGTTGCGCGGGCGGTCACCGTGGCCGATCGGCCGATCCATCACATCACGGCACTATCCATCCAAGAAGGGTTAGATTGGTCAGAAATGCTGGCGGATGATGACAAAACCCCGTTTGGAAACCGAGAAAAGATGATCGGGCACATGGTGCTTAAAGAGATTATCGACCGGTTAGGCTTTATGGTAAATGTGGGACTTGATTACCTGACACTCAGCCGCACGGCCGGAACGTTGTCTGGTGGCGAGGCACAACGCATCCGCCTTGCGACGCAAATTGGTAGCCAGTTAATGGGTGTGCTTTACGTGCTAGATGAACCGAGCATCGGGCTGCACCAGCGGGATAATGCCCGGCTGATCAAAACGCTGCAGGGGATGCGGGATTTGGGGAATACGGTTCTGGTTGTTGAGCATGACGAAGATACGATGCTTGCCTCTGACTGGATTTTGGACCTTGGCCCCGGTGCAGGGGTACACGGCGGGACTGTGATTGCGGCCGGAACGCCTGCCAAAATCAAAAAACACAAGAAATCATTAACCGGTGGCTATTTGTCCGGCCGTTTGCGCATTGGTGTACCGGAAGAGCGACGAGAGGGCACGGGGCATTTTCTTGAGATCAAAGGGGCATCTGAAAACAATCTCAAAAATATCGATGTCAAAATCCCATTAGGCAAGATGGTGTGTATCACCGGAGTAAGTGGCTCTGGAAAATCAACGTTTGTGATCGAGACACTTAGCCGCAAACTGTACCAAACCTTTTACGGCAGCCGCGAAATGCCGGGCAAGCATGATAGCGTGACCGGGCTAGATGAGCTGGATAAAGTGATCCAGATCGATCAATCCCCTATCGGCCGGACGCCACGGTCTAATCCCGCCACCTATACCGGGCTGTTTGGCCCGTTGCGCGACCTGTTTGCGGGGCTCAACGAAAGTAAGATGCGCGGATACAAACCGGGCCGCTTTAGCTTTAACGTTAAAGGGGGGCGCTGTGAAGCGTGTGAAGGGCAGGGTGTCAATCGGATCGAGATGCAATTTTTGCCCGACATCTATGTGCCGTGCGAAATTTGTGATGGCAGTCGCTATAACCGGGAAACGCTCCAAGTGACGTTTAAAGAGAAAAATATCGCGGACATTTTGCAGATGACAATCGAAGAAGCGGTCGTCTTTTTTGAAGCACACAACTCGATCAGACGTAAGCTGCAAACGATGATCGATGTGGGTCTGGGCTACATTAAGTTGGGGCAACCAGCCACAACCCTTTCTGGTGGTGAGGCCCAGCGTGTGAAGCTCAGCAAGGAGCTATCAAAAATCGCCACCGGCCGGACGATGTACATTCTTGATGAGCCATCTGTTGGTCTTCACTCACACGATGTTGCCAAATTGATCGAATCACTCAATCGCTTGGCCGACCGTGGCAACACGGTGCTGATCATTGAGCATAATCTTGACATTATTAAAGTGTCGGATCATGTGGTTGATTTAGGCCCTGAAGGTGGTGACAAAGGGGGGCAGATTGTGGCTCAAGGGACCCCAGAAGAGGTCGCAAAGGTCAAAGGCTCCTATACAGGTAAGTTCTTAAAAGAATATCTTGGGATATAAAACAAATCGGCCGAGCTTTGCTTAAAGCTCGGCCGGTTAATTTAAGCAGCTCGTTTAGCAACTTCCATATCTATAAATTCAGGTAGATAATTGGGCGTGCAATTGCGTGAAACGGGGTCTCCTTTATACAACCCCAGCCGTTCGCCCAATTCAATACAACGCTCTCTATGCTCTGCATCATATACACCGATCCACCCCGCTGTAAAATTCATAGCCCACTGAACCATAGGGTCGGCCGTTTCCATGTCTGATTCGAGTGAATCAAGTAGCTGCTCAGTGTTATCCGGTGAAGTTTGACCGGACCAACGCAGACGCGCTTGATGATACCAAAACAAACGGCGCAAAATCGGCGCGTCCGCTTTTTCCCAACTTTGGAGCAGAGCTATCGTTTTTTTGCTCTTCATCAGCTGATTGGCCATCAACCATTCTGCTATCGTCAAGCGTTGGTCAACATCATGCTGTTCCATATCTTGAGCCAAACGGTTGATTTCCTCTTGAGTTAGCTGATTTTTATCCATAATTAAAACAGATAAAAGACGGGCGTTTACACCTTCAGTCTCCCATAACTCCATGGCTAAATCATGATCCTTCTTAATTTCTTTAGCCATTTTTTTGATGTCGCCCCGTTTTAGTGTCCCGGCACTCAATTGTGACACTAAATCTTGTGTAGAACTGTAAAAAGTCATTTCACCATCCTCCTATGGATTGATCAAAAAAGCTTACTCCCTATCCAAAAGTTAACTAAACTTATTTCCAATAAAGTTTAACAAAAAATCAGCCATGTAGCAGACAAAGCCTATTCGGTTCCATTGGCTAATTCTACCAGAGCCGCTACTTGGTCCCCCCGGCCGACAACGACTAAATGGTCCCCCTCTTCTAAAACCATGTCTGCTCCGGGAGAAGTCAGTGGCTCTTCACCTTCGCGGCCGATGAGAACAACGGTAACGCCAGTTTTGTGCCGAATCTCCGACTCGCGCAATGAACGGCCAATGAGCGGAGAGTGAGCGGGCAAAACTAAGTCCTGCATAAACAGGTCAATCCCCTCTTTTGTGGTAACAACGTCAAGCATATCCACCAGCTCCGGCCGCAGGGCGATATTAGCCATTTGTTGCCCTCCGATCTGATAAGGTGATATCACCCGATTGGCACCAGCTCGCAGCATCTTCTTTTCGTTTTGCTCGAGCGATGAGCGAACCACGATCAAAATGTCTTCTCGTAACGCACGGGCTGAAAGCACCACAAATAAATTGTCTGAATCGTTGCCGGTGCTGACCAGAAGTCCGGCCGCTCGTTCCAGCCCAGCCTCTAACAGCGTATCATCATTTGTTGAATCCCCGGTAATATAAAGCAAGGATGGGTCCACTTCCCGTTGACGCTGCAGCATTTCCCCATCTTGGTCAATAACAACCACCCGTTTGCCATCATGGAATAGCCCTTTGGCGGCCGTTTGCCCGACCCGGCCATAGCCACAAATTATAAAATGACCGGACAATTCAGCTATTTCTCGTTTCATTCGTCTTTCTCTCGCAAACTGATTTAGGCTTACATTGACTACATATTGCCCCACAATTGAAAAGCCGTAGGCGGCCGTACCGATGCCGATTAACATCAGGAAAATGGTGAAAATACGGCCGTTTGGCGATAGCGGCTCAATCTCTCCAAATCCAACGGTCGTAATAGTTATCGCCGTCATGTACAGGGCATCTACAACCGTCCACCCTTCAAGCATGACATAGCCAACCACGCCAATCATGAAAACGCCAACAATGGCCCCAGCCAGCAGGTATGCACTCTCGCGAATTGAGTTCTCACGATCCATGCCGCAGTTATATCAATTAACCGATTGAATAGCTAAAAATCAGAACCACAGTTTATGCTTCTGCGCTGGTACCTGAATCCCCAAATTTTGTCTCTATCCACGTTTTCTTGCTTGAATCATAATGAGCACTAGCTGCATCGAAAAACGGCCGCAGGTGATTTGCGATATAGTCATTGGCCCCCTCATTCGAGACACGATTAACTGTTTCCCGGTAGCTTTCGATGATCTTCTCATCAAACAGCTGGGCCCCCACTTTACTTGCTGACCAGGTCACATTAGCCCCCTGCTTCATCGCATCTAGGGTCATATATCCCATCAAGGCTTCCATCGAGATGTTCTCTCGTTTGGTGACCGTTTCCATCGTCTCCCACATCGTATCGAGCTCCGGCATGACGGCCGATGTTTTATCAAAAGCCTCCCCATAACCTGAACGCATATCGGCCGTTAACTTGGCAAAATCTTCTCGCGACAAAGGAGGCATATCTAACGCCGTTGCGCTTTTACTCGATGCCGATTCAATCGCATCAAACATCTGAGACACTTCAGTAATGTTTGTTTCTTCATCGATCAAACCATCTTTTTTAAGCTGATCAACCAATCGATTAAGGTAAAGTTTGCTGCCACCCACGGTGTCCCCGATAATGGCAAAGACCCAAAGTGGAGAAAAGCCAACGGCCAAAAGCCCGGCCGCTTCGATGGCGGTCCCCATCACTTTACGTTGGGCGAAATCATCGCTAATTTCAAAGTCCCCTACTTCCATCTCCATTTCAGCCACTTTTTCGATCAAAAAGCGTTGCAGCATTCCCAAGGTCACTTTATAGGTCGTTGTTTTGCGTAGAGATCGGGGGATTAAATTTTCTGTCAGGAGGGTACTTGCCCCCACTACAACGGCCGAAGCGGACCGGATTGTCCGTTCAGAATAAGCAAGAGCGTTGATAAGTTGCTGGCGCAGTTTAGAAATAGTTTGAGTCATGTCACATCACCTTTTGACTAAATTTACTCCCTTGTCCAATAGTACGCACTATTTTCCTGCATGTTGCAATTCTGGCTATTTTCATAGTTGTTTAGCAAGTGTCAAAATTTACATAAGAATGCGTGTTACGTGGAACGTTGGATCCATCGAATGAGAGCTTTCACGGTACACGCAACACGCTTTAACTCAAACAGGTCGGGGCAATTCTAAACAAATACCCTTTTGCTCAACTAAACCTCAATCACAACCTGCGTCCCCTCATCTTCTTCACTTTCAACCCGCAGCTGCCCCCCCATGACGGCCAGCATGGTACTGTGTAACGTTAGCCCTTGACCGGCCCCGTTCGGGTTCAATTTCTGCGTGCTGTGACCAACCCCTACCCCATCATCTTGCACAATTAGCTGCAGCCCATCGGCCGACTGCTGGCCACTAATGGCGATATTTAACGGCCGATTTTTGTTGCTCCCCCGGCCGTGTTTGGCCGAGTTGCGTAACGCCTCACGCGCCGCATAGTACACGATCTCGGCCGTTTGGGCGGGCAGATGGTTTAGCTCATGCTCTACATCGGCCGGGAAATCAAATGTAGCCCCGTTAAACTGATTCGCCATTTCATCGTTGGCCAACTTTTTGAGCGCCTTCGTTAATCCCAACCGTTCAACCGGATCAATCGATGCACCAGGCATCTGAGCCAGGAGGTCGGCGATCATCTGATGCGCCGTTGTTAGCTCCTGAATCGCTTCAGGGTTCCCATTTGGCCCATTTAACGACAGCATCGTTGTGTGCAAAATCGGCAGCACTTCATCGTGCAACACTCGGCGGGTTTTTTGGTCGAGCAGTTGGCTTTCGACCAACTTTTGCCGTTGGAGCATGATCAATCTGCGAGTAATCTCAGCACTTGCCATCGTATCGATCAGCCGCTCACCGGCCGTACGTGCGGCCGCAATATCTTCTTCCGCATACAGGCCACCGTCCCATTTGTTCCCCAACAAAAACAGACCAATCAGCCCGTGGCGCGACCATAACGGTATCGCCCAAGCTGCATCTGCATAAGTTGATGGCTCAACGGCCAGTGGTTCATCCTCAGGAGAGCTGAAACGGTTGACTACCCCGAGCCGGTTTGGCACCTCTCGTCCGGCCGGGAATGCCAAGGGGCCGTTTACCAACGTTGCCAAAGGACCCAGTGGCAGCAAATAGCCCACAGACGCCCCCAACAAATCACGACAAAGCGCATTAAATGCAGGTTGCAAATCGGTTACTTCGCCTGATTCAACTTCGTCTAGCAAGTTGTCATACAGCCGTTGGCTAGAAATAAACGGCCGAAGCTCTGTTAATGTTTGTTGGCGCGTACGCCACACCAATTGCCCGATAATCGCACTGATCGAAATAATCAAGATCGTCATGAGCAACATCGTGTGCATGGCTGGCAGGTTGACCGCCTCGACGGCCGCCACGATTAGCGAAAACAAACCACCAAGTATCAAGACGATGCGCCACTGACTCTGCATACCGCGCCGGGGCATTGATCGGCCGGTAAACAGCTCATATGCGATTGTCGCCTGCCCCAACATCATCACCGTGAGCAACAATAGCCCTGCAATGGCCAAATCAAACGCCGCCAAAATGTTCCAAGTGCGGCGCAACAAGAAAAACTCAAAGCCATCTATCAGGCTATACAACACCCATGCGATCGCGGCCGTGACCATAAACGACACCATGAGCTGCACGATCGATGTGCCAACCAGCCAAGGACCTGCCCGCTTACGGGCCGCATCCCCCATCATGCGCCAGGTCGGGCCCGGCCGACGGACCGCATCGAGCGACAGCATCAGACACAAAATAATGTACCCGGCAAAGCCAGCCCCTAACGTGCCGATAATCGGTTTGTAGTAAGTTGAAAGCGGGGTGAAGAACTCTAAATTCCCCCCATAATAAAATGGGATGGCAGCGGTTGGATAAACGAGCAGAATCGCCAATCCAAACAGCATTCCGGCCGTAACCAGACGCAAGGGCCAGCGTTGGCGGCGGCGCAATTCGTTATGGGTATCGTTCCAATAGCCCGCATACCACAACATAACGATGTACCACGCATAGGGTAAAAGTTGTGCCGGTAAAATGCCAGCTTTCCACCAAAACGCAAATTGCCAATCGGGGTAATCAAGGCCCCGTTGCAGGATAATCGTATGGCTTACAAAAAATATCGATCCAAGGATTAGGCTTCCCCCAGCCAACCAAACGCCCCACACCCGCCGCTCCGCGTTCAGCAGCACGGTTAACCCCAGCCACAGCATCAGCACAACATTGTAGACAGATACAGCGATACCGAAAAAGTTTAGAAGAGGGATATTGGACATGGAGGTCAATGGCCCATAAAACGTTTGGAAATTGCCACACATGTCCAAAACCATCGTGGCTAATTCAATTGGGCCGATTCAAGAACGTCGGCTAAATGTGTGTTGAGCAGCTCGTAACCGGCCGGGTTTAGATGCAGTAGATCACGGGCGTATTGCGGATCAATCAAACCGGATTCTCCGGCCAAAAGCTCAAACGTGTCCAAGAGTATCACATTTTCGGCCGACTGTTGGCGCAAAAAGACGTTGATTTCATCTACAGCCACCGCCACATCATCGTTCCAAACCGGCCGTCTAGCTATCGATGCCTTCCCAACCGGAAAAACCGTAGTCAGAATCACAGTTGAGCCAGCTTGCTCAGCCCGGTCAATTAAATCGAGCGTGTTTTGGCGGCAGCTGTCTAAAATTTCATCCCGCTCATCTGGGAAAATCGCAACCATCTTCAGTTCGTTGATACACATCTGCACCACAAGCACATCTGGCTCCAGCGGTTCGATGTGTTCATCATAGCGCAGCATAATTTGGTTCGACGTATGCCCACCAATCCCACGATTCAGGAATTCTAGCCCGTCTATTTCAGGCGATGTCCACTGGGCCGCCCGCGAGTCGCCGAAGAAAACGACGTTGGTTTGAGCAGAATCAGGCTGATCTATCCAGCTTTTTTCTAACCCGATGGGGTCAAAATGTACTTCTTGCAGATCGTAGTAATAGTTCCGAGCCAGTAGATAAAGGCCCACATTTGCTCCCATCGAGGCAACAAAAAGGACAATAACCAAAGTTAAGCTTAATTTTCGTCTGTTCGTCATAGCAATAAATTAGAGGTTGAAGGCTAGATAATAATTTTTTAATCAGGCGTCCACGGAATTTCATTCCCAGCCTCATCCCACGTATACGGATTTCCCTCTTCATCCCAAGTTAGCAGTCGGCCGATGTTTACAATAATGGTTGCTCTCGTGCGGGCAACCTTTTCATCCGACGAGGTTGTGTTTAACCCCCAAGCGGTGTAAATCTGCCCATTAATTCGACTAATCGTCCGTTTATCCCGAAACCCTAATCGTTGAGCAATGTGTAGATTACTCATTCCGGCCGCCACCATTTTAGCAACCTCTTGCTCGTTCGGTTCAAGCAAACTCATCGGGTCGTTTTCATCTTTTTGGCGCACTTCATGCACCCTCGTCTCGATATCAGGATCGATAAAGCTCCGGCCGCCAACCGCATCCCGCAGCAGCGGCACAATCATGTCGGGCAACAAATAGTTCGACTTACGCACATACCCATAATGGCTCAAAATACCTGACCGTAAAAAGGCTCGATAATACTCTTCGTCGTCTTGAATCGAATAAAAAACAATCGGTAAACGGGGATGCTCACGTCGAATCGCCACGGCCGCTTCGATGCCGTTCATCTCCCCTGCTAGCTGGACGTCCATCAAAATCACGTCAGGTGTTTGTTCAAAACAGATTTCAATCGACTCTTCCCCGGTGGGCACCCCACCCAAAATATTCAGTTCCCCAGTTGCCTCGAGGCCTGACATTAAAGCCGGCCGGAGCCGTTCATTGTCTTCAACGATTAGTAAGTTTAGCATGGGGGTAGTTTGCCAGTTTGGGACGGCAATCGCAAGCACCCGGGTGCGTTTGGGTTTTGAGATATAAAAAGCTTAATCCAACCTTGATTTAAGCTCAATTTAAATCAACTTAATCCAACCTTGAAACGCCCCTCACCATTCTCGAATACGCTTTCTAAAATTATTCTAGGAGTGTGTTTAGATGATAGACGTTTATAGAGACTATCGACAGTTTAAAGCGATGGGATGCCACATGGCGGCTTGGCTGTACGCAGACGAGCAGTTTGCGACCGAACCGCTTAACTATGTTGAACAATATTTTAAGGAAGAGGAAAAACGGTTAACCCGCTTTGACCCCTCCAGTGAGCTGATGCAGCTCAACAGTCGGCCGGGTGAATGGGTTCACGTTTCGGCCGAGCTGTGGGAGCTGGTTCAAACCGGTTTGGAACTCAAGCAAGAAACCAACGGCCGATTCGACTGCACCCTATTACAACAGCTAGAGCTATCTGGCTATGCGCAATCTTTTGAGCGCATCGAACACCACTCTCCGCAAAGCCCGCACGCCCATCCACCCAATCACGCCCACCGCCCCAAGATTTTATTCCACCCCGATCAAAAACTGATCCAACTGGGCGAGGGGACAAAGATCGATCTAGGCGGAATTGCCAAAGGGTATACGGCTCAGAGCTGTCGTGATTTTTTGCACACCTTTGGACCATGTTTGATCGATGCAGGTGGAGATCTAACGGCCGGAGACGGCCCCGGTGTGTGGCCCGGCTGGCCCGTTGCCATTCAAGCTCCGTGGGGGCAAGCGCATGAAATCGGCCGGGTATGGCTTCAGCATGCCACCTTGGCCACATCCGGCATAGATTATCGTCGCTGGAAAAATGGGGATGTGCGGGCCCATCACATTATCGATCCACGTACCGGCACACCGGCCGATACCGACTTAATCACAGTTTCGGTTTTGCATGCTGATGCTTGCACGGCCGAGGCTTGGGCCACAGCCACGCTGGTGGCCGGTCGTGATGTAGGGCTATCGATATTAGAGGAGCGGAACATTGCGGCCGTCCTCATCGATGCAGATGAAGCTGTGCATGTCACCACGCACATGCGGCCGGAATTGCAACGTTAAAGACCATTGCGGCAAACCGATTAGGATCAACGTCGGCCGTTATTCCGGGAGCTCAAGCCCCCGTTTAAGACACAAAACCTGATCAATCAGGTTGGAATAACCACCTGAGTCCGATTCATCGGACTTCCTATTTTAACCGCAGGATTGATCCTGCGAGATGAAGGAGTTTTTTGATGAAGCCCTCACCCCAACATCATTTAAGAAAGATTTAACAAAGCTTAGTTTGGTGTTTAAACAACAGCTTCAAACAACCGTTACTATTCAATCATCAGTTAACAACAACCATATACAAGATTTTCAACCACATCATTTAATTGATCCTTTTTATCCCGAAGATCTTGTATCAAAACTGGCAAACCATTTATTTAGGAGATTTATCATGGACAAAAATAAAATTATGAATTTGATCGGAACCGGCACAGCGGTCGGTGCCTTATTAATTATCGCAACCCTTTTTAGCAACGGCGGCTTTAGCAGTTGGACAATGGTTTCACAAGCGGCCGAAAACGAACCAATCACCGTTCAAATGACCGAAGTTGATCCAAACGCCGACCTAGAGGTACAGAATGCTCAGCTTC
>JAHDEN010000067.1 GCA_020628815.1 Chloroflexota bacterium
TTGATCCAGAAGAGGCGGCCTATTGGTTGCCCGTTGACACCTATACGGGTGGGATCGAACATGCGACGATGCACTTGTTGTACACCCGCTTTTTCAACAAAGCGATGCGCGACTTGGGTCACTTTGACGACACAATTGAAATCGCTAAAAAGAACGGACGGGATACAGACGGTTTGTTTGACGAACCGATGGTTCAGTTGCGCAATCAGGGGCAGATTTTAGGCGGTGAACGAATCGGTCACAGCTTGGTTTGCACCGGCACCTGGCAAGGGGATCGTTTGATCGCTGATCGGGTTGAGGTGGTTGAAAAATTCGAGAATGTACCTGAAGGTGCGGTCATCGGTGAATTGATGGACCGGACGGAGAACATTTTGCGGGTTGGCACCAGCCAAACGGTGACGATTGTTGAATTGAAAACAGACGGTGTGGTTGAGATTCCTGCCATTGAAGGAACCAACTCGGTCAATCAGTTGCAGCATCATTTGGAAATCGGCCGGATGTCGAAGTCAAAAGGGAACGTGGTGAACCCGGACGAGTTGGTAGACCAATATGGAGCTGACACGGTACGCGGCTACTTGATGTTTGCGTTTGACTGGAACAAAGGTGGACCGTGGAACAGCAAAAACATCTCTGGGTTTGTCCGTTTCTTGCACGACTTGTGGACGATAGGCTCGGCCGATTACGCGCCAAAGAAAGAGGACGATAAAGCGACCCGCAACTTGCGTCGGGCAACCCATCAGGCGATTGAGAAATGTACGCGCGAGATGGAAGCATTCTCGTTTAATACATCTGTGGCTCAATTGATGGCGATGCGCAACACGTTGAAAGAGGTGCAGAAGAAATCAAACGTCTCTGCCGATGCATGGAATGAGGCGGTTGATTCTGTCTTGTTGATGTTGGCACCGGTTTCGCCGTTTATCACAGAAGAGTTGTGGGAAGCGCGTGGTAATGGGTACTCGATCCATCAACAATCTTGGCCCACGGCCGACGCTGAATTGGCGAAAGAAGATGAGATTACATTGATCGTGCAGATCAACGGCAAAGTGCGTGGCAAGTTGACGGCGCCGGCCGGGATTAGCCAAGAAGATGCGCAGGCGGCCGCTATGGCGGAAGTTGCTGATCGTTTGGAAGGCAAAGAACCGAAGAAGGTGATTGTGATCCCCGGCCGATTGGTCAACATTGTTGTGTAGTTAAACGATGAGAAGACCAGTCAGGTTTTTAAAACCTGACTGGTCTCAAATGATGAGCCTTATTCTTGCCCTAAATAGTCCCCGCTGATAATGGCCCGTGATTGTCCTGGGATCTCCCACGCAACTGACAAGTGATCACCACCGCCTCCTTCTTGCCCTAGCGCCTCGATGTAATAGCGCTGACCAGCTTGGAGGGTGATGACGGCCGATTTTTGTGAGCCATGCTTGTCCCATTCGCGGAAGTTGGTCCACGACGGAGAGCTGGCGATGAGCTGCTTGTCGGCCGGGTTTGACCCGGTGCTTAGCCATAGTTCAGCATAATCATCACCGGCTACCCAGAAGGTGTAATCGCCGGTGACCGGCGCATAAATATAACCGGATATCCGCTGACCAAATACGTTGTCGATGTTTTGAGCCGCTTCAAAACTTGAGAGTGTGCCGGATTCATCTGGCGAATCTGGGAAGTCAGGGTCGTTTTTAAGCGTATCGGTGGTTGAGCCCCACGCGGTTTTCCATTTCTCCCAAGTGACTAAGCCGTTGCCGCTGCTGGCGGGTACCGGCGTTGCTGTTGGGGGGATGGCTGTCGCTGTCGGCGTGGCCGTCGGTTGAACCGGGGTTGCTGTGGGTGGCACTGCTGTCGCCGTTGGTTGCACCGGAATCGGTGTTGCGGTTGGCGCCACTTCTGTGGGAGTTGCGGTTGGTGGTAAAGGCGTGGGTGTAACGGTTGGTGGGATCGCTGTTGGGGTTGCTGTGGGTGGTACAGGGGCTGGCTGATCATCCATGGCCGGAGACAGATATTGCCCATCGATAATCTCGCGGGACTGCCCAGGTATTTCCCAAGCGACAGATAGATGATCCCCACCGCCACCTTCTTGGCCTAACGCTTCGATGTAATACACTTGGCCTGCCTGTAAGGTGATGGCGGCCGACTGTTGTTCTTCATACCGCATCCACTGTCGGTAATTGGTCCACGACGGAGCGGTTGCGATCTGTTGTTTGTTGTTGGGATCAGAATCGGTGCTTAACCACAACTCTGCATGATTATCACCCGCAATCCAGAAGGTGTAGTTGCCGCTAGTTGGCGGATAAATTAGACCGCTGATGCGTTGCCCAAACGTATCGTCTTGATCCCGTTGTGATTCAAAACGGTTTAACGTACCGCTTTCATCTGGTGAATCTGGGAAAGCCGGTAAATTTCGCAAAGTGTCTGAATGTGATCCCCAGCCTGTATCCCATTTTTCCCATGTGATTTTGCCTCTGTCTGTATCAGGTGCTGGGTCAGACGGTGTTGCAGTTGGCTGAACCGGCGTAGGGGTCTGGGTCGGTGGGATCGGTGTTGCCGTTGGCTCAGATGGACTTACTGGAACAACCTCGGTTGGAGTTGGGGTTGGTGCAATGTCGGTTGGGGTTGCTGTGGGTGGCACCGGGGTAGAAGTTGGTGGTAGCGGGATTGGACCGCTATTTTCATATGGGGACAGATAAGCCCCATCTATGATTTGGATCGCTTGCCCGGGAATCTGCCACGCAACCGATAAATGGTCCCCGCCGCCACCTTCTTGGGCCAGTGCCTCGATGTAGTAGCTTTGGCCAGCGGTTAAGGTGATAGAGACTGATTTTTGCTCAAGGTGTTTGGTCCACTGCCGATAACTGGCCCAGAATGGGACATTGGCGATTAGGGCTTTATTGTCAGGGCTATTATTTGTGCTCAGCCATAACTCAGCTTGGTCATCACCTGCGATCCAGAAGGTGTAACTGCCGCTCACTGGCGGGTAAATTAACCCCGAGATACGTTGACCAAACACATCATCTTGATTTCTGGCCGCCTCAAAGCTGTTTAGCATGCCGGTCTCGTCGGGTGTATCAGGAAAATCAGGGTTGTTTTGGAGCGTTGTCAGTTTTGTGCCCCATGTGGTGTCCCACTTTTCCCATCTGATCTCACCGGTTGCTCCATTCGGATCAGTGGGGAAAACCGGCCGCTGTGTCGGGGTGGCCGTTGCGGTTGCTGTTGGCACAACCGGTACAGGCGTGTTGGTTGGGACAACTGGTGGTGGTGTTGCGGTGGGTGGATTGCTTGTGTTGGAACCAGAAACGGCTTTGGCAAACGCTTTGCCCCACAGGCTAATCAGTTGTGCTTCACCCGCAGCGGCATGATGGGTCCCATCCCCCGCGAACCATGAGCCATTGTTGAGGTCAACATTGCGACGGAACGGGGTGTACAAATCAGGGCCGGGGATGAGGCGGTATTTGGCCGCAATTTGGTCGATGTCTTGCAAGATTTTGCGTTTAGTGGCTAAGTCCCCATATCCTCCCTTTGATTGGTCTGTGTCTGGAATCCGGGCGATGATGGGAACTTGGCCTGAAGCAAGCATGTCTGCAATTAAAGCGTCTAAGCGGTTGTCGTATTGCGACACGTTTGATCCATTATTGTTTAGCCCATTGGCGCCGTCGTTTGAGTCATTGGTGCCGATGGAAATGCCCCAATAGGTGATTTCGCCTTGGCTAGACTCTAATCTAAACGCATCATAAATGTCCGACGTGCTTGAGCCGTCTACAAATCCGTTTGACGATTGGCCTGAAAGGCCGTAGGTTGCCAAAGCGATGTCGCTGTTGGTGCTTCGTTCTGATTTGATTTTGGCAGCCAATCCGCTGTCATTGATCGCGTCAAATGCCCCGGCCGTGAGCGAGTCACCGTACAAGGCAAACGTGTCTGGGCGGTTGGTTGACCCGGCGGGCTTAAAGACTTTGATTTCGCGCATTTCAAAATCTTTCCCGGCCGCACTTGATTTGTTAAAGGTGCCATTGGTCACCCGCATTCTGATCCAAGTGTAAGACCCGGCCGGAATCGAGAGTTTGTGAAGTCGATTGGCTCGGTCATTGCCAGAGACTGATTTCACCGTTACCCAGTTGCCGTTTATCCCATTGGTTGAATTGGCTGAGACCTGAATCTCATAATCGGCGGGTAAACTTTTGCTAAAAAGGGTGTTGGCATACCAATTGCTATCTACAAAAAACGAGAACCACAGTTCTCCAGATAGATTGGTGTTTAAATCAAGCGCAATGATCCCCGTTTTCCCTTGGCTACTGTCGGCCGAGAAAACAGCGCTCCCCGTGTTGTTTATCCCTTGAAATCCACAGCTAAAGTCGGTTAAAAAGCCTTGAGCACCCAAACTTTGATTGCTCGGTTGCGAAAAACAGAAAGATGATTCTAACCCTTGAAGAGCGGGCTGGACCCCTTGAGCGATATTGATCATCCCATTGGGGGCCTGTAAAAATTGAGGGTCAATTGTGTAAACGGTAAATGGATGGGTCGTTGTCCGGCCGTTTGCGGTTGTGACCCTTACCACGCCACTATTTGGGGATACATTTGGAATCGTAAATTGAATAAAACCGTCTTCCCAAGTTGTGACTGTGGCGGCAGACCCTAACACAGAAACTGATCCTGCGGCTGAGCCAAATCGGTTTCCAAACAGGCTAGCTGTGTATCCGGCCACACCGCTATTGTTTCCAATCTCAACGGTTGGATCATCGGCCGCTGGCACGCTGGTAGCGGTTGGTGTTGGCGTGTTAGATGTTGGAACGCTACCGCCATTTCCAGTTGACGAGGTTTGCGAAATCGTTGTGTTGTCCCGGACCAAAAAATAGCTGTAGATATGATCAGAGGGAGCAACCCAGACTTCGTCAGCTCCGGCCGGGCCATAGGTGTTATAAATGTAATCTACGATGGGTGCATAGTTGTCTTCGTTGTTTCCGTGTCCACCGGTGTTGTACCAAATGTGGGTATCGGAGTCTGAGCTGTTTGCGGCCCAATCAATGGCGCTTTTAACCGCTTCAAAGGTGTCATAGTCGCCTCGCAGATCCCGGCCGATGGCTCGATCATAATCTAGCAGCTGTGCTCGGGGTTGATATTGCCCGCTGGGTAAACTTGTGGCGCCGGGGTCTGCCACAATCATATAAAAGTTGCCCGACTCGTTAAATTGAATTGTGGTATTGCCAGAATTACGCATCCCTAAAACAACCGGATGATAGTCGGTTATAAAGCAGGGGGCTGCAAAGCCGATTGGGAAATAATCGGAACGAGTTGAGTTGCCGTTGGCGATAATATTGTTGAGCCGCGCATAGACGTTCTCGACGGCCGTTGTGTTGTAGTCAGAGCAGCTTTTGTCCCACCCGTGACCGGCCAAAGACCAGCCAGCATTTAAACGACGAACCGCTTCAGCTTCATCAACAATCCACCCTTCATCACGGGTTTCGTCTACCAAATTGCCGATTAAGTTGATGGTGCCTGCCCATCCTTTTGCATTCCACAGATCCATCGACTCATGAATAGAGGCGTTATCGTCAAAGCCGTGTGACCATGCCCATTTCATATCGTTGAGCAGCACCGCTTTTTGAACCGCCCCAAAGGTGCTGTTTTTAAATGATGTGGTGACTGAAATTTGTAGTTGGCTTGCATCAGTGGTGATCCGTGCAATACCGTCGGCCGGGTTATAGTCTGCTTGGATCGGGACTCCATCGGCTAAAACGCTGATCGCTGATGCGTTTGTCCCGACATCAACAAGCAGTGTTAGCGCGTTAAACGGGACATTTGGGACATTGCTGCGGTCAATTGTGTATTCAAGAGTATGAACCGTAGAGCTTTGTGCATATGCTTTTGAAACCCCATTACCTGAAACAGGCAGTAGTAAATAGGCAACCACCATTAACACGCCCAACTGGAGCATGCTGACTCGATTTATGAACTTTTTCATTTGATAATACCTGATCAAACCAACATTAAACGAGAGGCGGAATAATAAAAATAAAAGATAGTACCTGCTCGAGTTGGGCCTTAGATATGAAATAGGTCCAAACGCAATTTGGGTTTGATATTGCGTTTATTTTCGGCCCCAATTCTTTCTTGTTCAGTTACAAATGGGAATAAAGTCCTATGCGTTTGGACGTATAAAAATAGTGAATTGTAGCGGCTCTTGTTTGTAGGATTTTGGGGATTTGTAGGCTGATATCAATTCAGGCCTAAGCGATAAAGATCACTTAGGCCTGAGTTTTCTCAATTTACTTGATTGATTAGATCGCTTTCTTTTGCTCAACCATCCAATCTTTCATGAGCCAGGCTAAGGAGATCAGCACCATTAAGAATGAAAACAGGCTCAATAGCGGTGAGCGCCCTCCACCCAACTCTGGAATATCATCAACCGGTAGCTGTGTTGGCGTCGGCGTTGGGGCTGGGTTGTTGCCCCCTGAAGACGCCTGTGGTGTGTTGGTTGGCGGAATCGGGGTTGTTGTCGGTGAGACGGGGGTATTGGTTGGCGGAATGGGGGTGTTGGTGGCGGTCGGGACCGGTGTATCGTCAACTACGACCGGTGTTGGCGTCAATGTCGAACCAGCATAGACGGTTGGGGTCACGGCTGATGTGAATGACAAAGAGATAAATAAAGTGAGGCTAATCAAAAAAACTGTGCTGGTAAATATAAATTTTTGTGGCGATTGCTTGTTCATGATTTTGGGGGGTGACTACTAAGTTTTAGATATGGGTAATATAAGGCTAATCGATTGGGAGACCCGAGAAGCTGACCCAGAGACATGAAAGTTATTGAAAGTTATTTCCACAGAGCCTCTGGGCCAGATTGAGCTATTCGATAATGCTAGTCAGAGATGACGGGCAGGAAGATCTGAGATCCCCGAAGTACTGTCACTTTGACCGGCCCGTGAGTTGTTTCAGCGCCGGTGTTTTCAACATCAACGAGCCAGTAGTAATAGGTGCCAGCTGACTGAACGGGATCGGTCAGGCTGTAGCTTGAGCCGGGGCCTGTACCACCGGCCGCTGAGCTTGGGACAAACCCAACTTGGCTTGCGCCAGCCAGACTGTTGGAATCAGACCGCATAATCTTGAAACCGAAGTTGTCTAGCTCGGCCGCCGTTGCCCAGCTGAGGGTGACCCGAAGCATCCCGTTTTGTCGGCCGGTAAAGCTTAAAAGCTCAACCGCAGTGGGGACCAAATTCTGGAACCCAAAGTCGATGGTCATGTCACTGTTTGGCGTGTTCCCGTCAGCGGCCGCATCTGGTGCACCACCAGGGGACAGCGTAATTACACCGCTGGAGATTCCGTTTAACAGCGGGTCTCTGTCAATTCCGTTTTCATTGCTACCTTCGTCTTGGCCATCATTGGTTTGACCATCAGAAGAGAAATACCCTTCTAGCGGACCACCCGCTTCGAAGTTTTCAACAGGAACATGGACAAAATAATCGCCAGGGGGCAATCCGGTAAATTGATAATTACCGTTGCTGTCAGTTGTGGTGGTCGCGATTGGGGCATCTACACCCGGAACTGCACCGGGGGCGTAAAGCTCAAGCGTGACACCGGCCACACCTGGTTCGCCAGTATCTTTAACACCGTCGTTGTAGGTATCTGTTCCGGTGTCAAAGAAGACCGTATTGCCTAAGCTCAACAGGACATAGTCTTCAACTTCACCCGAGGTCGCTAAACCAACAGAGTCGGTGTAGTCATCAAGCTCAGTTTCATCAAACGATGTCCGGAAACGAGTGAAAATCTCATCCCCAATGTCGGTTGGGGCGGTGAAGGTGATCGTTTCAGACACCATATTCCCACCGTTGCCGGGATTGGTAACCACAGTTGTGAAATATTCATCAGGACCAAAAGTGCCATCGTTATCAAGGTCGAGCCAAGCGCCTACGGTGGCGGTGATCCCGGCCGGGCCTGAGATAAAGGCGGTCACCTGAATCGTTACTTCTTCACCCGGCATAATCGGGGTTAAGAAGGTGATCCCGTTATCGTCAGTGTCATTTCCGGCGTTATTTTCAGGATTCCCATCATCTTCGTTATTTACGTTTGGACCCAACGATAGATTAGGATCAATCACATGGATGGCCGGAGTCATTACCGATCCACCGTCTATCGTTCCGTATCCGTCAGGAAGATCACCATAGTCGTAGATAACAACTTCGAATGTCACAAAGTCAGAATCATCTTCGTCGTCCGGATCACTGTCGTTGGTGACATCTTCATCGTCAAACGTATCGGTTGCACCACTGCCATCTTCAGGATCAGAGTCATCATCATCTCCACTGTCTTCTGAGATTTCTGCCTGATTGCGCAACTCTTTTACTTCGCTGCTCTCAATTTTGGCTTCCAATGTGATGGTAAATGTCTCGCCATAAGCCACATCGGTAATGAACCACTCTACATAGCCACCGGTTGGTGTCGCTGGAATAATGACAGGGATTGGATCGGCCGTGACGAGTGAAAGCTGGTTGGGCAACAGATCTGTGACTGTAAAATCACCACTGTTAGCACCACCCTGATTCATCACCAAAATTTCAAAGGTAATCGTGTCGCCGCGCACAAATGGGCCGGTAGAGACCAATCTTTTAACAAGGGCCAAGTCATACGGAAGTGTGACCGGCTCGATGTCATGATCGTCTTCATCAAAATCGTTCGGTTTGTGGAGCGACCCATCGCTGTCTGCGTCGAAGTTTGGATCTTCACCACCGTCTCCTTCAGCACCAACTTCAGGATCGGTGTACGCATCACCCGGCAGGGCGTCAGGAGTCGAGTCGATGTCGGCCGCCGGATCACCATCTAGATCTAAGAATCCAGAGATTTCTGCTTCAACTACGAGTGGATCAACTCCAGCAAGCGAAACGTCAACCGTGTAAGTGACCGGGAATGTGGCTGTGACGCCAGACGGCAAGTTGTCGATGGTAAACGTGCCATCACCGTTGTAGGTGATTGTGGCACCGCTGACCGGATCAGTAAACGTTGCAGGATTGCTCGGGTCAAGCCCCATCGCGGCCGGTGGGGTGCCGGTAACCGTGATAGAGGTTGTGGTGGTTGGTCCTTGGTTTGAAACTTGGATTTCATAGGCCACGGTCAGCGGACTGTCGCTCGGGTCAAGGTTCGGGCTTTGCCCATCAGCTAAGTCGATGACCAGGGCTAAGTCGTGCCATTCGGTCAGGGCGATATCATGATCGTCTTCGTCTCCGCTGTTGTCTTTTCCGTTACCGGCCGTGCTGTCATCAACAAGGTCACTGCCCGTTGTCTCACCAGCCGTGCCGCCGTCTGTTGTGTCCGGTGTCGAGTCGATATCTTCGAGCGGGCCAGATGGTGGGTTGTTTGGATTGGTTGGATCGCTGTCTCCATTGCTGTCGTCTCCATCGTCGTCAAAGCGAGCGATTTCGGCCCGATTTTCTAGCTGAACGGCCGGGTTGGTGATGTTGACCGTTAGATGAACCGGAATGACAACCGACTGGCCGGGAGCCAGAATGCCATCTACCTGAATGATAGGGGCGGTTAAATCGGTAACATCCCACGTGTACGGTAACGCAGGGCCACCGGTTGAACCTGCTTGGGTGGTTCCAGCCAAATTTTCGGCTGGGTCAAAGGTCCAATTGGTCAAAATGTAATCGACCACATCAAAGTCTTCGATGGTGCGGCCTTGGTTCAAAACCTCGATATTGAAGGTTAAAACATCTCCATTTTGCACCCCATCGTCTAAATCTGGATCGTTAATATCGATCCGTTTGGTTAATGCTTGGTCAAATGGGAGCAGGAGCTGCTCAAGGTCATGATCGTCTTCGTCGAGCCCGTTGGCATCATTTAGATTGCTGTCGTTGTCAACGTCCCAGTTCACATCTTCGCCACCATCGGCTTCACTGCCACCTTCTGGGTCGCTGTAAAGATCACCTGGGTTGGCATCTGGTGTTGAGTCGATGTCAGAGGAAATATTGCCATCCCCATCGCGGAACTCAGAAATTTCGGCCGCATTAATGAGGGTTGGATTGGCAATAGCCGTCGCCGCATCAATCGTGTAGGTGACCGGGAAGGTGACACGTTCACCGCTGTCGAGCTGGTCGATGGTGAAAGTGTTGTTCCCATGATAGGTCACTGTCGCACCTGAAACCCCATCCACCATGCTGGCCGGGTTGCTGGCCGCATAGGTTAACGCGGCCGGTGGGCTGTCGGTGACGATGATTTGTGTGTTAGAAAGTGGCCCTTGGTTCGAGACCGAAATGTCAAAGACAACTTCAAGTGGGGACTGAGTTAAGTCAAGGACTTGGGACTCCCCATCGGCCAAGTCTTTGACAAGGGCGAGGTCGTACCAATCTTTCAGCGCGAAGTCATGGTCGTCTTCGTCGCCGGAGCCATCTTTGCCGTTTTCGCTTGTAACGTCATCGGTTAGATCACTGCCGATTGTTTCGCCAGCGTTCGATTCGTCATTTCCATCTGGGGTTGAGTCGGTATCTTCAAGCGGTCCACCAACCGGATTATTCGGATTGGTCGGGTCACTGTCACCGTTGCTTGAATCCCCATCATTATCGAAGCGGCTAATTTCCGCTTTGTTGAGCAAAATCTGGCTAGGATCGGTGATATTCACTGTCAGCCTGATCGGCACGTAGACCGATTCCAAAGTGGCTAACGCACCGTCAACCGTAATAGTCGGTTGGGTCAGATCGGTTACATCCCAGGTGTAAGGGAGAACGGGGCCGCCCAGCGAGCCTGCGCTGGTGTTTCCGGCGCTATTTTCGGCCGGATCAAAGGTCCAATTTACCCCCACATAATCGGTGATATCAAAATCTTCCACATCTGCACCTTGGTTTACAACTTCAAGGAGGAAGGTGACAACGTCCCCATTTTGAACCCCATCATCAAGGTCTGGGTTAACGGTATCTACCCGCTTGATAAGCGCAAGGTCGTAGGGGAGTTCTAGCGTTTCACGATCATGATCATCTTCATCTCCTGGAGTCGCTTCATTCAGATTGCCGTTGTTGTTGGGGTCATAATTGACCGTGTTGTGGTTGGTGAAATCGTCCGTGTCGTTGGTGTCAGGAGTTGAATCGATGTCAAACGTATATGCACTGGGCGCATTGCCGTTATCCCCATCGTTGTCAAAGGCTGAGATTTCTGCACCGTTGGTAAACGGGGATTGGGTAGCGTCGGTCATTTGGAAAACAACGGGGAAACTGACCGATGCCCCGGCCGCGATTGGGCCAGGAATGGTGAAGGTCGGATAGTTGTCTGTGATGCCAGAGGCGGCCGCATTGGTTGCTACAGCGTCATAAGTCAGACCGGCCGGGGCATATTCCGTTACATCAACCCAATACACGGGTCGGTTACTTTGATTGGTAACGGTGATGATAAAGGTGGCCCGTGGTGGCGAGAATGAAAAATCTAGGGCTGGGTCAGGGGCGAGCGTTTTGATGAGCTCGAGGTCATACATCGGGACAGATGCAACATCATGATCGTCCTCGTCTCCACCAGAACTACCATCTTCAGTGATCTCATCATCGACCATATTGACATCTTGGTCTTCACCGTCAATTCCACCGTTTGTATCGTCTGGGGTTGAATCCCCATCCGCTAACGGCCCAGTGGTTGGGTTGTTGGGATTGGTTGGATCACTGTCACCGTTGGACGGATCTCCGTCATCATCAAAATAGCTGATTTCTGCATAGTTGCTGAAGTCACCTGTATTGACGATGGTTAATACAACCGGAATTACAACTGACTCACCGTTTTCGAGTCGGCCGTCTATGCTGGCAACTGGTTTGGTCGCATTTGTGACATCCCATGTGAATGGGAACGTCTCATCGCCCGTTGTATTCCCGTTGGGATTGTTCGCAACATCAAAGCTCCACACATTGGTGTCCACATAGTCTGTGATGTCAAAATCTTCAACCGGATCCCCTTGGTTGGTTACTGTGATGACAAATGGAACGGTGGTGAGATTTGGAGTAACCCAATCTACGCCCGGTGTCCAAGTTGGATCGACAACTTTTTGTAGGGCCAAATCATATTCACAGTTGACCATGACACTTACATCGTTTGAGCGAATGGGGAGCAGAATTTCGTCAACGCGCATCCCAAATGTGTTGGTCCAGATGTCGTCACACTCATGATCTTGAGGGGTGAGAACAACGCTGACAGATTCAGCTTCATTGGGATTGATGGGGCCGTCAATGACACCGTATATGGCGGTCACGGCGTCGGCCGTCGCTGGACAAAGGCTAACGCCCCCGACCGTCGGGGTGATAACGACTGAGCCGTTGATTCCATCACACCAAGTGGTGTTTAAATCTGCAGCATCAGGATCCCGAGAAACGGTGGTTGGGTCGTCTGCGGTCACGTAGAGGGTGTCTACACCGCTCATTGAAACAAAACTGAGCGTGCCGGTATAGTTTGACCCCGGTGTGCGGGCGTCTCCGACCGTATTGGGGGATGAACTACTTTGGTTTGGTGTGTTGGATGCTGGTTCAGCTGTTCCATCTGTGTTGTATGGCAACACATCAATGATACGAAGATTGGTAAACGATTGGCTGCCATGATTGCTGATATTCAGGGTGTAGGTGATGTTTTCTTCAAACCTGATCATCTGGCAGTTTTCGTCCCAACCGGCCGGTATCGGATCATCGGTTGGGTGGGCCGTACAAGATCCATCAATAGGGGGTAACCCTTTGGTGATGAGCCCTTCGGCCGAGGCCAATGGCATGTATGAGAAGGCAGATGAAGACGAACTTTGGCTGGCTGACACAGGAGTGGCGGTGAATGCCCCAGTATTTGGGTTCCAAGGGCCTAAATCAGATGAATTTACACTGACCGTATTGGCTAGAACCGTTGGTAAATCTGGATCAGCGATCGCACCGGTCACTATCACCTCGATAATAACCTCATCGGACCAGCCGCCAGCCAAACCAGCCGGCAACGTCGGATCAGAATCAACATCTGGGTCCGGCTCAGAGAACTGGCAGCTAATGTTTTGCCCTGATATTGTGCAACCGGGTCCAGTAGCTGGCTGCTGTACAAAGCGCACAAACTCGTAGTAGTCAGGCAATGCGTCAGATAGGCGGACATTTGTCAATGCCTCAACGGTTGCACCGGTCACTCGAGGCTTCATTGAGAACTGCACCAACTGCCCGTTATCCTTAATGTCATCTACGCCATCGAGGTTGGTCTTTGACACGCCAAGACGAGCTCCAACAATCTGCACCATGTCGGCGAAAGCAAAACGCCCCCATGTACTATTGATGTAATAGGAACCGTTGTCAAAATCATTCGTGTCAGACGTATCAAACGCGTCAGTTCCATCGTCGATAAATCGGTTGTTACACCAACCTGTTGTTGTCGCGTAATCGTTGCCTGAATAACCGGTGTATGCACTGTTTGGTGGAAGGCAATGACTTGAGACACCCGAACCTACGATGGGGACCATATCCGGAATGCCAGTTAACGAATCTCGATCTCCATAGGCATATGAATGACCGACAAATAGCTCTTGGTCGTCGGTATTCACGGCCAAGTCCTGTTTAACTTGTGCTTGGAAGAATACTCGCATGCCAAGGCTCTCAGCTTCATCCCAGCTCACGTTTTCTGTCAGAGAGTAGCGGGCCCGGGTGATGCCTTCGTAGCGTCCATCTTCATCGACGTCGAATACTGACAGGTCGCCAGTAGCGTCTACCCATCCTGTCGTTCCGCCATCAGCTTCATTACAGGTCAGAGAGTCGTTCGAGATGCCAAAGGCTCCAGCTCCAACAGTGGGTGACGGCTCGTTCGAGAACTCAACGACGTAGCTGTAAGGCGACTCTGTTATTGATTCCCGCAAGCCTGCGTCTTGCTCAGTATAGATTGTGAGCATTGATCCAGCTGTAAAGTGTGCTAATGGGCCGGTGTTGGGAGAAATAATCGACTGACCAAGAGTGGTCGTCCCTGCACCAACGTCGGATACAACAATGTCTCCGATAGGCACAATGTCGTAGTGCGACGTGTCGAAGGTGACACACCCATGAAGTTTTGCGTCGTAATTGGAGCCTGATGTAGGAGCCGAATCTACGACAGCTTGAATTGTCATAAACTGGCCACGGGCGACCTGACCAATAAAGTCTTGTGTGCCGTTAGACCTTCCGTGCCAGTAGGGATGTGCACCTGGCAAATCGTCGCCACCACCGTTCGCTGATGAGCGAATATCGTAGCTATACCTCGGTTCATCAGAATACGCTGTTGTGGAACGTAGGTGTAGGGGACCTGGCTCGAACTCAACGTCGGACCATAGGGTTGACCCCGGTCCGCCCGGTACCGTTGGAGGAGTTGTGCCAAATTCAACCGTGGCATTGTTGTTTCCGGTTGATCCTTGGGTGATCGGACCACTGGTGCCGTAGCCCGGAGCTTCGATGATATCGTCAACAGTCAAAATGACAGATTGTTCGTCTTGTGCGACTACAGCGTTTTCGAACCATGCCGTTACTGTTGATCCAACTTGGGCACTGGGATTGTTTGGGTCCGCTATTGCTTGATCGACTTCGGTTTTAGACAGCCAAACTGCAATTTGGCCAGAAGAAATTTGCGGTACAGCACTGTTTGCAACACTATTTGCCAGCGTAGTAGGTGCCGGGCGAGACGTAAATCCACTAACGGTGATCGGGATAACTGGATACGGCGCTCCATTTGCACCGTTGCCAGTAGTGACTAGCGGAGTTCCACACGTCCACAGACCGTTACCTGTAACATATGCACCGGTCTGTGCATAATCGCCACACGGATCGCCATTAAATCCTGCCGCACTCATTTCGGCCGAGGTGGCGAGGCGAATGGAAGGGGTCAAGTTCCACATGTGATCAAACAATGGAATCGCGACAGTGTCGCTGATCGGGCCAACACCAATAATGGGGTCACCTTGAGAGTAATCGAGAAAAGTCAGCGGAAACAACACAACATAACCATCTTCAGAACCGTTATTTTGGAGTGACGACGTTGTGGGGGCCGCCTTCACGTAATCGACATAAGGGGCTTCCGAGACGGTCAGCTCTTCTTCTAAGTTGTCGTTCACACCTACGCCATCGTCATCGGTTGTCAACGTCGCGGTCACATTGAATGTGGTGTTGTCATACACTTCATTGAGCGTTGCAATGGGTCGAATCACACCGTGAGATCCTTCTGATTGATCCCCCAGGGCACAAGTAAGCGTTCGTCCATCTGCTGAGATCGTTGAAAGTGCCCGATCACAGCCTGAGAACATGCCAGTTGCATCTGGGTTCCAAACAGAATGAGCGGCACCAGCATTGGGAGTGTCTGTGCCTAGTGCTGGTAGCTCAACCGTCAACACAACATTGGTTGCATCATCCTCATTTATGTTCCAATCAATACGCACCGCATACTGGTCCCAAGTGCGCACCACGCCATTCTGGGCACCAGCGTCTGAGCCCGGCGTGTGTGGCTGAGGTGCGGCACCTTGCCAACTATCAAAGTCGTTAACATTGTCAGCCGTTGTATAACTGGTTGTCCCATCATACAAAACTGTGATCTGCACTTCATTTCGGGAGGCTGCAAGAGCGATTCCCCAAGCTAAAAAGGTGCTAAATATAACTGATGAAATAATAAAAAGGAGGGTGCGGGCTCTTTTCAAGGTGTATTGAGTTTGATTTTTCATAATGCGTAGTTCGGTGAATGATTAGCAACGGGTTGAGTAAGCTCATCGACCGTTTCTGGCTAAATGCAGTAGCAAAAGCTCGCATTATTCTTGTTTAACACACACATTATTTCTATAGGTCCCTTGTAGGGTCTGGTCACGTTCCTTTATGGTTTGTTGGTTAATTGGTACGTATTGTGTGTATGATTTGGAGCTGGCTGTTGGGGGAATGGGGGCATAGCTGCATGCCAGAGCAATCGCTATATGCAAGTAGGTTTATTCTAATTGATTCACTAGGGATGAGTCGTGCAGGCGTCAGCCTCTAGGGTGACTTCGGAAGCTGAGGGATCGATACTTCCGAAGTCTGTTTGAACTGATTTTAGAGGGTCGTTTAGTAAGCTACAGCGTAATCGGCCGTAACTTCTGGGGAGTGGCTGCTTATCGTTTTTGGAATTAATAGCCGTCTTTTCATCCCTTTCCCTTCTTTGACCTGAATGTTTAATTTGGCATCACAAGCCTGCAGTTGGCCAGCGATCGATGCTAAACTTGTCGTGGGGTCTTGCACAAAAGTGATTTTGCACATTTGCCCACGATACTGAGTTTCAACAAAGGTTATTTTCTGGTCCGGATGGATTCCAATCCCTGTATCATTCACCTCTGCGATGATTTGATCTTTTTGCGCCTGAATAAATATTTCTATTGTTCCTTCAAGCGTTTGGGCCAAAGCATTTTTTACGAGCTGGGACAATATTGTTTCGATTTGAGCTTTATTTCCTTCAAAATTAAAGTCTGATTGGGTTTGATCATCCTCATCTAAATCAATATTCAGGACGAGTTTAAGCTTTTTGTTTCGTGCCTCTTTGGCAAAGTTGTTGTGTATATCGCAGACAATGTCGTAGAAATTAAGCTGTTCAAGCTTAGCAGCATTGAGGGCGATTGTATTTTGGGGTCGGGGTGCGTAAGTCACCCAACGTGGGGAAGTTGCGTTTTTCATATTTTCCTACCGTTTATTTAGGGACTCTTACCAGGATGCATAGGCCTAGTAGAGGCATAGTGATCGACGATATTATAGTGAGCCTTAAAGTTAGCATCTAGAGTACTTCTTTCTTACAAGTTTAGGCTGGGAGCCTAAGCAATTAGCGGGGTCTAAAAAACCAGCCAATTATAGGGATGGGGCTTAAAGAATAGTTAATTCAATCGGTGTATGTGTGTGTAAGCTCAGCCTGTTTTCCGTGCCCGCATGACAAAAGTTGGAACTACATAACCTTAACCATTGAGTTTTATCTTGTTCTCTCTCTCTTACATTTGACCTTACTATAGTCCAATTTGTTGTTGAACATTAGCACCCGACTCCTAGAGTTAGACACAAAGTAACGCTAGGTATTTGGGGGTTTAGGACCAATTGCTGAGAGTCATTTGGGATAGCAGAATTTAGAATAGATTTGGTTAAGCCGTATCTGTTTTATGAGGCGAAGGTAGACCTTTTACTCATGTACTGAACCCTAAAGCAAGATGGGTCCTAGCTTAACTGAAACAGAAGATTTGTCCAGTAAAGTGCAAAACAGTCAGCTGAAACCAGATTGAGCTGGATGAATGATTAATTGCAAATAGACGTCGGCGGTAAAAAACAACTTAAGTTGTGCCAACGTTTGAGGCCAAGATTTTATGGAACAAGACGAGACAACTCCAGAGAAAAGATCAACGATGACAGCGGTCATTTTAAAAATTATAGATGTGATCCTGGGTGAAAATAAAAAGTCGGAAGAGAAGGGGCCCTTAGCAAAAATTATTCAAGGGTATGCGATTCCCATCTTGTTGGTGGGGGTTGCGACAGTTGGCGCAGTTTCTGCGTTTCAGATTATGACCAGCAACACGGATAAAACGATGGTCATCGGGCAGGAGGTTGCATTTTCCCTGCGTGAAGAAATCTCGCTAGAAGATGGGGTTGAGTCGATTACAACCTTGTATGTGCCGGGTGAAGGGCTTTATGTTTTTACTGACCTGAGTTTGACTGAGAGTGACCAGGTTCAAAGCTGGGTGACATCGTTTATGGGCAGGAGCCGGGCTGATTTTGGTTCCTTGTCTCGTTCTGAAGAATTATTTTGGGTTGTTCAGTTTGGGGACGGTGAAAAATCGATTGAGATGCTGACTGCACAATTGAACATCGCTCCCAATCCATCTGGGCACGAGTTCTCTGTACTTGAAGAGATGCCGGCCGCTTTGGTCGGGTCTCATGATGGGGATGCGGCCCGCATCGAACAAGAATTGGTGCAAGGGGCTGAAGAGCAGCAGGCTGCATCTGCCCGTGATGCAAATGCAGGTGGACAGTACACCCAAACGGGGTTTGAAATTGTCGATATTGAGCCGGTTCTGGCATGGTTCCCAAGATACGACACTGATTTCCGCGACGGCGCTCCCGGCTGGTATTCGCTGTTTGGGGAGTGGTATATGGAAGGGGGCGTTTATTCTCAAAGAGACGTAGATGCCTTTGACACCATTTCTATGCTGGCGTCGTTGCCCCTGTCTCGCTACCGGAGTGAGTTTGATTTTAGGTTGGTTGATGGCAGCATGAACGTGGGCGTAGTTCTGGGCGCTCCGCAAATTGGCGGCCGGTCCGGGGCTGATTTGCTAGACATCAATAATGACGGGAACTTTATCCGCTGGGGCTATTACAGCAACACAGGCGGTTACATCAATCAAGGGGGCATCCCTTTAAACCCACCGCTTAACGACAATCGCTGGCACCGGATGGAAATCGAAGCGGATGCAGGGTTGTATACCGTTTCGATTGACGGCCGTGAATTAGCAACGTTTGAAGGGATTTCGACAGAAGGCAATATCGGCCTGCTTACATCTCAGGCGCACGTAGAGTTCGATAACTTTAATGTTGTTAATTATTCAGGGCCTCCGGCCGGGACCGACACCATCGCCTCAAACGGGGCGGATGCCTCGGGGGATTCGATCATCACAACTCAAGAGGAAGTGGCTAACGTTGAGCCGGTTACCAATGCGGACTTTTTACCGGTATCTGACCTAGCTTTAAGCATCTACAAATCAGAATTTGATTCAGACCCAAATAGTTGGACACCACTTTCTGGAGACTGGGACGTGGTTGATGGGGCTTACGAGCAAACCTCGCCTGACGGATATGACTATCTTTCGATGTTAGGCACAGACCCGATGACCCACTATGCCTACTCGGGCAAAGTGCGTATGGTTGCTGGCGAGAGCGGCGGCGGATTTGTGTACAGTGCGCCAAACCAAACAAGTAAAGCGGGCGCCCAAATGGTCGACTTTGTAGACGCTGGGGCCTATCTGCGCTGGGGATATTTTGATGAATCTGGTGCCTATATTTATGTAGGCGGATCACCTCTCAACCCGGGGCTAACGGATGGGGAGTTCCATGACCTGCAAATTATTACCCATCAAAGAGAGAGCACAATTTACTTTGATGGAGCTGAAATCGCCACAGTAGAAAATCGCACGATTGGCGGCTACGTTGGGCTGGTTTCGACTCTGTCTCAGATTCAGTTTGACGACATGCATTTGATCAGTCTGCCGGCCGAAGAGCAGCTCGCAAATGTGGATGATGCCCCCATCAACTATGAAGATGGTTTTGACTCATCTGTATCTAACCAGTGGAACGCACTTTCAGGCGATTGGGTGATTTTCAGCGAAGAATATCATCAGACCAACGCTGACGGCTTTGACCATGTGTCCTCATCTGTATTTTCTGGTGGGGAGTATCGCTTTACGGTCAAAACACGGGTTGTTGAGGGAGATATGGGTGCTGGGATTGTCTTTAACATGACCGACCGCACCTCAAAATCAAGTAGCCAAGTTCTGAGTTTCACGAACAGCGGCCAAGCGCTTCAATGGGGCCATTATGATGACGCTGGTGAATTTATTTTTGAGGGGATTGCAACTGTGCCTGATGCGGGTGACGGCGGCTGGCAAGCGATCGATTTGATTGTGCAAAATGGAGAGGCTCGCGTCGCATTAAACGGCGAGGTCATTGTCCCTAAATTTAACCTGCTGTACGACGAAGGGTATATCGGGCTTGTGGCCAACACGAGCCATGTCGCTTTTGATGATTTTAAAGTACGGCCGATTGACGAAGGATCGCTGGCTTCGGCCGAAGTTAAATCGATTGACGCAACCATAGATTTTGAAGATGACGATTTGCGGGGTTGGTTGCCGATTGCAGGTGAATGGCTGCTAAATGAAGGGGTGTACGAGCAAATGATTACGGATCAGTATGACCTTGTTAATTCATACAACGTCAACGTAACCGCACCTTATCAGTTGAGCGCAAAAATGCGCTTTATCGACGGAGAGATGGGAGCTGGCTTTATCTTTAACATGGAAAGCCGAGATCGGAAAGCGTCGTCTCAAATGGTTTCTTTTACCGCACAAGGGAAGTTTTTGCAGTGGGGAGAATTTAATAGCGAAGGGTTCTTTAGCTATCTGGGTGGCGTCGAAATCCCCGACGTACAAGACCGGGAATGGCACGACCTGCGTTTAGAGGTGGGTGAAACAACGTTCCGCATTTTCTTAGATGATGCGTTGGTCGCGGATGGTATCCCCGTCAACAGCCAATCGGGCTTCCCAGGCTTATTTACAAACACCAGTCGGGTCCAGTTTGATGATTTCAGAGTCATCGGCACGACAGAAGTATTTTTGCTAGAAGAAACTGAGTAATACCGATTCTAAATTTACGGATTAAACAATGAAAAAGATATTTAACCTGATTTTTAAACCCATTACTTGGTTGTCTGCGCAGATTGCAGCTGTTTTTGGATGGCCGGCCGTTTTGTCCGCCTTGCTTTTGGCGTTTTTACCCTTCTTGGTTTACTGGGCCCTGTGGTCTGGAAATTCAATCGATCGCATGATTTTTACCGGAGACTTGCTGGTCGATGCGTATCCGACCCGTGTGCAGGTCCATCGCTTAATTACTTCGGGAGAGGTGCCTTTGTGGAACATGTACCGGATGAGCGGTATGCCCCTCATTGCGGAGGCGGGATCGGCCGTCTTTTACTTGCCAAACCTCGTTTTAGATTTTCTTTATTGGAACCGTGAACTCCCGTATGAAGCACTTGAGATGCTGGTTGTATTTCATTTCTCGATTGCGGGTCTGCTGATGTTTGGCTTTTTGCAGAACCTGCGCTTGCCGATTGCGGCCGCATTGGTGGGGGCATTGGCGTTTCAATTCAACGGATTTTTTGTGGGTCATTTTGATCAGTACGGCATGTTTGCGGTTGTGATTTGGGTGCCGGGCGTTTTGTGGATGCTTGATCGGGCGTGGCACTACGCAGAAGGGCATCAACAAACGATGTACATGGTTTTTGCCGGGATATTCATCAGCCAAATGGTGATGGGTGGTAACCCGGAGCTAATCTTTTACTGTGCATTATTTGTCTTCGCTTACTTCTTGTTCCGCTGGCTGTTTGTTTTGCAGTTGTGGCGCTTTTTAATGGACTTAGATTTTGGAACGTTGTGGGAACATCCCGTGTTCCGAATTCCGGTATTGAGCGTGGTTGCGGTTCTTTTGGCGGCCGGATTGTCGGCTGTAGCCACCTTGCCGATGCTCGAACGGATTAGCCGTACCGTGACTTCTGGCGAAGTTGGGTACGCTGTTGCGTCCCAATCTCCCCTCATGCCGCGCAACTTAATCTCGCTGCTTATCCCAGAGTTTTTAGGCTGGAGCGGAAATGAATTCAGGATTTATGCGGGGGTGCTGACCCTTGTGTTGGTGCTGGTTGCATGGTACGTGCCGAATGAAAAAATCCCAGAACGTGGCTTTTTCAGCGGCGTGATTATCGTATCGGTCATTTTGTCGATGGGTAGCTTTACGGCCGTGCATGGATGGCTCTATCAGTTTGTCCCTGGCTTTTCACAAATCACAATTACATCGCGCATCTTCTACTTCGCCAATATCGGTTTGGCCGTCATGGCCGGCTACGGTGCCGAAGTTATGTTTAGAAGCCTGAAAGACGATGAAAAGGGACGCATGCTGTTTATGGTCCGCAGCACCCGAGGGGTGTTTGCGGTCTTGGGTTTCATTTTAGTTTTGCTCTATATGGCTCTGATTTGGGTTTTCCCAGAAGGTGGGGAGACTGCGGCGATTTTTGAAAGCGTTTTGAGTGATAGCGTTGCAAGCTCTGAGAGATATGCATTTTTGACCCATTTTTCAAATCAGCTAATCATGTTCACCTTTTTCTTGGCTGGCTCTGTTGCTATTTTGTACTTACGCGGCACCGAAAACGCCCATCCGAACATGATTTTAGGCAGCGTTATTGTGTTTATGGCGCTCGACATGACCACATTTGCAAACCAATATGGGATGGAGCGCGTACCTGATCTAGCCAGCGTCAACTTTCACAATTACGGAGTTCCCCTGGCCGAATGGGAAGTCCGCGAGCGAGAACAATTAATCAACTTTATTTCCCAGTTGCCCAAGCCTATTCGGGTTGAAAACCGAGACGGTATTTTTCCTGATCATTTTGGACAAGATTGGGAGGTGCTGATTTCAACGGGTGAACAGGATCGTGAACTCATAGCCCGAGATTCTTTGTTGAATGCTTGGCCGTTGATTTCTGATCCCACCCAAAGGGATCTGCTCAATATCCACTACATTTTGACCAGCGCCAACAACCCAAATCCACCAGAAGATGGTGCTCGACTGATTTTAAGCAATTCTCAGGGGAAGATATGGAAACGGGGTGTTGTGCCGAGTTACGCACACTTTAGCACCCGAGTTAGGCCAACAGTCAGCGGTTCGCCAATTAATTCGTATCTAAATATTTCACCAAGTGAACCGTATGCTCAACCCACGATCAGCCAAACCGGCCGACGCTTGGGCGCCAAGCTGGCTCAAGATTGGTCAGAGCTAACGGGGAAATATTTGTACGCAATCGGGGAAACGAACCGGACTGCGCCGGTGGATATTTCTGTTATGTCCACAGGGATTGGCGGGTATGGCGGCATCATTTTAGACGGTGTGCCGGTTACCGCAGAAGAGAAAGGGATGTTGCTAGCGGTTATTGATCCCGAAACAGGGCAACTTATCCTTAGCGAACATTTTGATACCTTCCGTTTTGAACGGGAAAGCGATCGATTTTATGATGAAGTTGATTTGATTGAGGAAGGCTCGATAGTGGCTGTTGCATCTTTTGATGATGGGCTTTCGCTCTTAAATGAGACGGCCAAAATCGCAATCGCATCGCTAGGCGGCCGGGAAGATATCAGCGGCTTGACCGGTTTCAACTACGCGTTGATCGGTGTTAAGGGTGCCGAGCCGGGAACCGCTTTGGAAGACTTGCAAGTTGACCCGGTACTGATTGATATCGGCATTGGCGCTTCGAGAAGCAACGATGTGAGCACCTTGAGCTTTGAGTCTCAAATCGTGCGTTACGAGCATGATCAAATTACATTGTTAGTTGATAACACCACCCGTGGTTTGCTCACGATTAGTGAAACGATTTATCCTGGTTGGCGTGTATTTGTTAACGGGGCTGAAGAAGATCTGCTTATCTCAAACGGTAACTTTAGATCGGTGATTCTGCCGCCCGCACCAGAAGGGGTTTCAAACGAAGTCTCGTTTGTCTTTGATCCATTTACTGTGCGTTATGGGATGGGAATATCGCTCTTAACCACCTTTATTATTTTTGGGCTTAGCGCCGCATCATTGTTCTTGATGGCGGGTGAATCTGCCATGGGGGCATTCAAAGCCAAACTGCGCAAATTAAAAGAGCAGTTAGAAGCTCCAAAACCGGAATTAGGAAGCGAATCAGGGGATTAATTATGCAACAACGCAAAGGCAGAACAATGCTTAAGCGCCTTTTATATCTCACGTTGCTGTTGGCACTTGTGGGGTGTGGTTCGGGTGCGTCTGAACCAGAGGCGACCGGCGAGCCAGATGGTGTTGAGCCGGGTGTAGATCTAGAATTAACGACTGAGGCCGCCTCGACGAGTGAATCGGCCGAGGCAACTGAAGTTGTCGAAAACACCGACTTTGAAATTTTAGAAGACGGAGAGCTGCGTATCGAACAAGTCGATGCGGACAGCAACTTTGTCTTGATCGATAACTTTGATTCCCACTATTGGGTTGATTCTGAAAAAGAATATTTTCAGCGTGGTACCTTTGAATATTCAGACAAACACCATACTCAGGGTGAAAATGCCTGGCACATCATCGCTCCTTTGTCTGATTTAGGCGAAGGGGGAGACTTGGCCCGCAATACGGTTGAATTTGGACTAAAAAGAGAGCTGCCGATTGGGGAGGATTGGAGCAAATATGATTTTGCTACGTTTGACATTTACATGGAAGAGAACCCGACCGGCCTGTCTGAGACACGTTTGTGTCTAGAAAATTCAGATGCGAAACAGGCGTGCGCGGTGATGATTTTAGGCTGGCAGCTTTTCCAATGGGACAACCGGCAAATGACTTTTCCGCTAAAGGGGAACGCACACATTTACCGCGCCATACCGGATGAGATTTTGAGCGATGTGCGCCGCGTGTATTTGGCCGTATATCGGTATAGCGATCAGGCGGCCGGTGATGCGGAAAAGCTAGATCAATTAAATTTTCATATAGACAATTTTAGGCTAGACGGATCAGAAGCTTGGGACGTTTTTGACGGCCCTGCGCTGGACTGGTCACCGGTTAACCCGGTCAGTACGGCCGGTGGTCAAACCCATACCCGCACCTATGCGGGCAGTGCTGGGGCATTGTATTTGGGATGGGATCAGCCGGTATGGCAGCCGGGGGAATTCCCGACGGTGAACTCGGGTGAATTTGACTCTGTATTGCCGAAGCAGGCGACCGACTGGAGCGACATCAACTATATCCGGGCCAAAGTGTATGCGCCTGAACGGTTGCTGCCGCTTGAATTCAATCTTCTGTCGGGCGCAAGCAAGGTCAGATCGTCAACCGCCATCGTTGAAAGAGAAAACGAATGGGTGACGTTGACGTGGAAATTGCCGGTACGCCAGCCCGGGTTTGACTATGCAAATGTAAGCGGGCTTGAGTTGGTTATGCCCAGCACGGCTGATTTTCCGGCCGGTGAAGTGTGGCTCGACTTTTTAGAAATCGGCCAATCGGTCATGTTCCCTAGTGATGTTGAAGTTCGTTTTGAACGTGAAACTAGCTTTATCTCATGGCGAAACCCGGATGACCCTAGAATTGATCGGGTTTTTGTGTGGGCCAGCCGAGGCGGTTACCCGCAGGGGCCAGAGGATGGGGAGCAAGTTTGCTCGATCCAGCCTGAAGGTGAAACGAACTTTTGCGATCATTTTGATTTAAAGCCGGGTGAGCAGTGGTTTTACACAGTCGCCGGCCGTAGCCGATACGCCTATCACTATGCTGATAGCGCCAGCTTGGCCGATGGCACCCGCAGCATGTTTACTTTTAGTCCGCCCAATGCCAAATATGAAGTCGCCTTCAACCGAGAAAACGGGGGCATGATCTATCTGATGGATCTGAATTCCGGCAAAACGGTAAGCCAAGGGAGTGTTCAGGATGATCTATGGAAAATCGTTTTTTATAACGAAACTGATTTTCCAACATTGAGATCTTCTGACTTTTCGGCCGACTCTGAGACGATGAACTTCGCCATCGATGCGAGCCAAAATCGACTGGTTTATCGCTATAACAAAGGTGGCAAAAAACTTGAGCTAGCAATCGCCCTCAGTTCGGTTGATGAAAACGGATTTGATATGAAGGTGACGGTGGACAACCAGACCGGTGAGGCGATCCGAACCGTCTCGGCACCGCATCGATTGGGCTTCTTAAAAAGCGATATCCAGCGGGTGCTGTACCCGATCCAAGAGGGCTTGGTGCTGCTGCCCGACTTTTTTGAAGAGAACCGGACCACCTATTTGGCCCGGCCGCCTCTTTTTGCAGACATTTTGGCCGTGGACTCAAAATCGGGCGACTTCGCCGTTTACATGATTCAAGACAGCTTGTATCACGCCGATATTATTCCACAGCATGAGCCAACTGATCCGGTGTTCCAACCCAATAATTTAGAGCTGGGCGGCGCTGGTGATTACGGCTACATGAGCTTCGACATGGTCACGTTTATCCCCAGTGGACAAACGTGGGAAAGCGGCACATTGAGAGTGCGCACCAATCGGACATTTAGGCAGCTGGCCAGCCATTACCGCACCGATAACGGGTTTGATGACCGCAGCCGCTACCCGACCCTTGAAGATAAACTGAACCCATTCGGCTTTTACGATGACTTGGCCAATAGCCCGATTATGGCGATTGAGCTGTTCAAGGTGATTGACTGGCTTAAAGCCCCGCGTGGGGACGTTTGGGGCACCATTGAGACTAAGTGGCTCAAGCGGCTGCCATCCCCGAGTGTGCTGCATTTGACCCACTGGCAATACGGCCGGGACTGGTATGATGAGCCGCTTGAGAACCATAAACTTGAGGATGACCATCCAGAAGCTCTGCCGATTTGGTGGAGCCGGTACGGATCGGAAGAAGACCTTTTGAGCCTGATCGAAACGGCCGGAGAAGAAGGGTTTTTGACGATGCCGTTTACCAATTGGACCGTGTGGAATACGGTTGATCCCGTGACCAAACAGATTCCTTCACCCGAGCAGATGCCGATGGGGACGCGGAAAATTCGCGGCTCTGAATACCCTTGGTACGAGTATAAAGGGTACATGATCGAACCTTGGGCTGATGAGGTGCGCGAGCGAAACACACAGATGTTTGAAACCTACACGCGCGTTTATCCACAGGACATTATGTTTGTGGATATGACGGGTGAACGCAGCTGGCGCTATGTGCTGATGGATGATGGCGAGACAGCCTCGGCCGCTGCATATACCCAATCGGTCATCAATGAAAACGAACGTTTGTCAAAGATGAAACCGCTCTTTACCGAAGGGGTGTTTGACCAAATTGCCAATTCGATTACTGGTTACGCTCAGACATTGCAGCAGAAGTTCTGGAACGGCATTTTGCTTCACTTGGGGAACGAGTATGAGCATTGGGTCCCTTATCCATTTGCGGCCGATGTGCTGCATGAAAATGTGGCGTTCTATCAGCACGACCTGAATCTAGAGGTTTGGGCGTCTGAAGAGCAATACCTGTTCACCTATTACGTGACCTTTGGCTACAACTTTATGGTTGATGTGAGCAAGCATTTTGGTGAAGATGAATATTGGATCCAGACCCTAGACACGTTCCAAAAAGTTGTTAATTCACAAACCTTTGGCGAGCCGTTGCGCGACTATAAATTGCTGACAGATGACCGCCAAGTTGTACAAACCCGCTGGGGTGATGGTGATAATGAGATGATTATTACCGCCTCGTTCCACCGTGAGGGGACTGAGGAGCGTATTTGGCCCGTTGATGGTTTTTCAATCGCTCCAGACGGTTTCTTTGCCCGCACAGAAAAAGGGGATCGCTTGGCCGGTATCTTTGAAGGCCAATTTAATGGGAACGATCTATCTGGCGGTCAGCATTGGATTACGGTGCACGAGAAAAACGGGATGACCGAGATCCAGCAGCCTCAGGGTGAAAACACGCTTATCTCAGTCCGTCGGCCGGATATCTGGGTGAAAGATTCTGAGATCCAAGTGGTTCGCGAAATGTATGATGGCACCTATTTAGAAGGTGAAATTGCGATTATCGGTCCTAAACTGCTGACTGTTAATTACGAAAACAAAGTTGGCCCTGAGCTGGTGCGCAAATACATTTTGTTTTACGGTCCAGATCGATTCAGCACGATCGATTCAGACATTTACCTGAACTCGATTGCAACCAGCGAAGACGATAAAGTTTCGTTTGTTCAGTTTGCTGATTTATGGCGTTTGACACCCGACTCTATCCCTGCAACTAAGGTTGAAAATACCAACATCGAATCGGCCGGAGAAGGTCGATATCTAATTGAAAAAACGAGCGATGATTCTCAACCGCGTCGTTTTGAAACGGAGACGATGCGCTTCGCCTTTAACCGGCCGCTGATTTTGACCACAAACATCGTCGATATTTCTCTGAGTGATCGTATTGTGTTCCAACTGCAAGAGCAGGGGGGCAATTTCGAGACCTTTGACATTATGGTCGCAGGGCGGACGTTTGCTTATCGAGTCGATTTGCGAGAGATAACCGGCTGGAATGAGCCGCGAGACTTTTCGATTATCGCTTGGCTGCCCGGCAGCGATGAACCGATTTTGGTTCAGGAGCTGATGGTTCAAGTTCAGCTGAGCGATGGGGATGTGGCCGAAGAGATTTTGGCGGGCACCGCGGCAGAAGAACCGGCCGCTGAAGAAGTTGTGCCGGTTGAAGAAACCCCTGTTGAAGGAGACGAACCGACCATTTCGATTGATGAGTTTGTGTTTGAAGACAAGCTGATTAACTACGGCTGGAACGAGACCAACTTGGTGTTACTAACATCCGAAGGGGGCGGTTTGATTCTGAGCGAGGATGGGCCAGATACCGATTTCGGCCGGATCGAATCCCAGCCATTCACAGTTCCGGTGCTGGATGAATTGGTCATCGACCTGTTTGTGAGCAATTTAACCCCGGGTGCATCGTACACGGTTCAGCTGCAAGAAGACGAAGGGGATTACCGATCCTTTGATATTTATTCGGGCGAGGCGCCCAATAGTTTGGCCCTAAACCTAAAAGAGATGACCGGCTGGCGGGGTGAAAAGACGTTCCGCTTTGTTGTGTGGCTGAGTGGTGAAGGCTCTGAAATTACGTTGGATCGCTTGACGATCAGACCGGCCGAAGAAGCTTCCAACGAGGGGTTTAGCCTGGCTGAAGTCCAACCGGTGTGGTGGGAAGAGACGTTTGATCCGCTGACCAACATCTGGCAAACCCAAGACATTGCGACCGAAGTGACGGCCGAGGGTGCGATGCGCCTGACTGTCACAAACGAAAATGTAGACGGTCCGTTTGGCAAGTACGAAAGCGACATCATCACGGCCGATCTAGATAGTTATCCGCTGCTTGAAATTGACATTAGCGCGGTGCAAGAAGCGACCAGCTATTCGATTCAAATTCAAGAAGAAGGTGGGCTGTATCGCAACTTTGATGCGGTGAACGAGTCCGTTCCAGCCAAGCAAACGCTTGATTTGCGCCAGATTACAGGTTGGGAAGGTGAAAAATCTTTCCGAGTTTTGATTTGGGTGACGGGTGAAAGCGTCGATGTTGATAATGTGCGGCTAAAGACGGCCGATTCTGAATAGGCTCAGTTTTGGATAAGAACCAAGACGCTAGTTGTCATCCAAAAGAACGATGTCATCTAAGGCCTAAAGGCCCGATGACATCGTTCTAGTTGATTTCAAGTTAGA
>JAHDEN010000068.1 GCA_020628815.1 Chloroflexota bacterium
TTTCTTAACACCATTTTCCCACAATGGTTGAAACATAAGTTTTATCGTTAGAATCTGTTCTGACAGGTAAAATAAATAGAACTAATCACCCCTAAACAAAGTATTGTGTGCCACGTTGGGCGAAAATTTTGTGTGACGCCCAATAAAACTGAAACATTCAAGACTGTAAACGTCTTTTAATAGATCCAAAAACATTATGTGGAATCGAATTGTGAGCGCCTTTTCTGGCGACCCAAACAAAAAAGTTATTGACAACCTTCGGCCGCTGGTTGAAGAGATTGAACAACAAGAATCACGCATGCAAGCGATGAGCGATGATCAATTGCGTGAGTTAACCCTGAGCTTAAAAAGTCGTATATCTGAAATAGAAGATGACGACGAGCGAACCGCAGCCTTGCAAGATGCGATACCAGAAGTGTTTGCACTGGTCCGTGAAGGTTCCCGCCGTACTACTACGTTGCGTCACTATGACGTGCAGATGATGGGCGGTATCTTGCTCAGCCGTGGTGAAATTATTGAGATGCGCACGGGTGAAGGTAAAACCTTGGTAGGAACCTTGCCCCTCTTTTTAAACGCGCTATCCGGCCGAGGTGTACACCTTGTGACCGTAAACGAATATCTGGCCCGTCGTGACGGTGGCTGGATGGGTCAAATCTTCACCTTTTTAGGGCTGACGGTCGGCATTATCGGGCCGCAACAATATTCCGCCCTGTATGATGGGGACTATGTAAACCCTGGTGCTGAGTTGGAAGATGACCGGCTGGTTCACTGGCGGCCGTGTACGCGCCGCGAAGCTTATTTGGCCGATATCACTTACGGTATCAGCAGTGAATTTGGCTTTGATTACCTGCGCGACAACATGATCAGCGATCCAGAACGGCTGGTACAACGGCCGCACAACTTCGCCGTTATCGACGAGGTCGACAACGTTCTTATCGATGAAGCCCGAACACCGTTAATCATTTCAGGTCCGGCCAACCAAGCCTCTGATGAGTATGTCCGCTTCTCCAGCTACGTACGTGGTCTAAAACGGAACACGCGTGACGAAGAAGAAGAGCCAAACGGCCATTATGATCTGGACGAAAAGAGTAAATCTATTACGTTAACCGATATGGGTATTGCCACAATTGAAGGCAAAATTCCAGAGTTAAACCCTGAAGAGGGCGATAGTATTTACGATCCTCGCTTCTATCACATGACTTACTACTTGGACAATGCGCTCAAAGCGCAGTACATGTTCAAACGGGACAAAGATTACACGGTTCAGCAAAACGAAGTCATTATTATTGACGACTTTACCGGCCGTTTAATGCCCGGCCGCCGTTATTCAGACGGGTTGCATGAAGCGATTGAAGCGAAAGAAGGGGTGACCGTCAAACGTGAAAGCGTCACAGTTGCGACCATCACCATCCAAAATTATTTCAGGCTGTACAACAAAATTGCGGGGATGACCGGTACGGCCATGACGGACGCGGAAGAGTTCCAAGAAATCTACAGCGTTGATGTCACACCGCTACCGACAAACGTCACCTATTTGGTTGAATATTCTGATTTAGGGATGGAAACTAAAAAAGAGACGATTGAGGGTGCCGATGCATTTAGCTACTACCGGAAAGGTGAAAGCACCCCTGCATTCTTCAAGCGGATCGACTTTCCGGACCAAGTTTTTGCGACGGAAGATTACAAAGACCAAGCGATCGTACAAGAGGTCAAGCGTGTGGCTGAGTCCGGCCGGCCGGTTCTGGTCGGTACAACATCGGTAGAGCACTCCGAAAAAATCCACCGGATGTTGACTGAAGAAGAGGTTGCGCACAATGTACTGAATGCGAAAATGCATCAGTCTGAGGCGTTAACTGTGGCCCAAGCGGGTAAACAAGGCGCAGTGACCATTTCGACCAACATGGCCGGCCGTGGTACCGACATTATGCTCGGTGGTAATCCTGAGGGGTTGGCGGCCGCAATGGTTGAAGATTCGCTGTTCACCCGTGAACAACTCATCGCCCTAACCTTGAAATACATTACCGAAGGGGTTGATAAAGCCAAAGAACAAGCGACAAAGTCTAGCAAATTAGATGCAGCTTTGGTTGATGCTCTAGTCGCTAAACGGGCAGAATTTGATCAATCGGCCAAAGAAATCGAAGAAGTACAGTTGGTCGGCTATTTGGCCCGACGGTTCCAAGAAGAGCATGATCTCGACTTTGAAACCGCTCGCTATATTCTGACCCAAATCCAGATCGGCAAACGGGATGATGCCCGCCAATTCTTAAAAGATAAAGAGATGGACACGATCATTGTCGATGAGGCGGTGCGCGAGACTGAATTGCATACTCGTTTCCAAGTGGCGCTGAAAGATGATCGTAAAATGGCGGAGTTCTTGGCTGATCAAGTGTTTGATTACCACTACAACGCCCGTGCGGCCGTCGTTCGCGCAACGTTGGAAGGGGAAGTAGCCGAAGCAGAAAAGATTGTTAGCGAAGTGCCCGCCCTGCCCCCAGCCTTAATTACAGATATCCAAGCGATCATGAGTGATGCGGAATCATCTCGTAAAGAGGTTTGGGAAATGGGTGGTTTGCATGTGGTTGGATCAGAACGGCACGAATCTCGCCGGATCGACAATCAGCTGCGTGGTCGTGCTGCTCGACAGGGTGACCCCGGTTCCAGCCGCTTCTTCCTCTCACTAGAGGACGAGCTGATGCGCCGCTTTGGTGGTGAGCGACTCAAATCATTTATGAGCAACTACACCGATAGCGATATACCTATCGAGAGTCGTATGCTTGACCGAATTATCGCCAGCTCTCAAGAGCGGATTGAAGGGTACAACTTTGACATTCGCAAAAACGTTCTCGAATATGACGATGTGATGTCGAAACAGCGCGAGACGATTTATGACGGCCGTCGTTCGATCCTGACCGGCGAAGACGACATGGATGAGCGGCTTGATAATGCGTTTGAACTTATCATCGATGAATTGGTCACCAATTATCTTGATAATTATCTTGGCTTTATTGGAGGCGAGGTTGATCGTGCAGTTGACGATTTCTCGGCCGAGGCAACCGACTCTGTCAACCTAAAGGGTGTATTCAGCCGGTTACAGACCTATCTGCCAATTCGCAAACTAGACATGGCCGAGATGGCTGATTGGACCCCAAACGAAGTTCGGGGCGAAATGATGGCCTTGGCCCAAGAAAACTTGGATGAAGGGCGCAACCTGTATCAAATGCTGCAGGAAATGAGCCGTTTTATTCCGCTTTTGCCCGCGATTCCACGGATGGACGCCATTATGGCGAACACCAAATCGAACCACATTCAGGCGAAGCAAAACACCCAAGCCCGATTTATGACCAATGTGCGGTCGGTCTTTGACAATTTCTTGGCAGACTTTGCGGCCGAAGATGACAAAGCCAAGCTCTGGTCACAGGCTGAAGAAGAGATTGGTGGGGCGTTTAACCAATTCCCATCCCAGCGACTGGCCGTTGATGTACTTAAAGCACAGCAAACCAAGTTTCGGGTTGCGGTCCGCGAAGGGTTACAAAATCTATTGATCAGCTGTTTGTCAGCCCTCTCGGGTGATGAGCTGGTTGAAGCTTTGGGCCAGTACGTTGATAAAGAGCGTAAAAATTGGAAGAAGCGCATCGGAGAAGAATCATTCACCAAGTTCCAACGGACGATGATGCTTTCCGCCATCGATCGGGAATGGCGCGACTATCTGTCAGCTGCCGATGACTTACGCCGTGAGATCGGCTTAGAGTCGGCCGGTCGGCAAAAAGATCCGAAAATCGCATACAAAATGCGCTCTTACGAGATGTTTGACGACATGTTGACAAACATCCAGCGAGAAATTGCTAGCAAGTTCTTTATTCAAATTCAACGACATGAAGAATACATGCGCCGTGAGAAAGCGGAACAGGAACGACAAGACTCGCTTACCAAAGTTGGCTTACAAATGGTTCAGGGTAAAGGGAACAAAACCCAAGTCCGCAAAGATGCGTTGCGCGTCGGCCGGAATGATGCTTGCCCATGCGGTAGCGGCAAGAAATACAAAAACTGCCATATGAAAGCAGACTCGGCCAATGGCAACCTCGCAACCCAGCAAGCTCCGTCTAATGGGCAACAGGCAGCAGCGGCTGCGCCCAAGCAGCTTTCTGCGGCTGAAAAAGCGGTCCGCAAAAAGAAAAAGAAGCGGAAACGTTAGAAAATTTAGCGTCTGACCATACAAACAACTTCTATCAGATTGTCATCCCTGCGAATGCAGGGATCCACGCTCACTTATTGATCGAAGGCTTTCATAACGGCAGATGACGCAAATTGTTTGTTTAGCCCTAGACTCCCGCCTTCGCAGGAGTGACAGTTAAATACATCAAATACTGATTTTAAGCTTAGGCTGCACGCAAGTGCGGCCTTTTTTATTTGCGCACAACCGGCTTTCATATTACAAAACTATTTCAACGGTAAGTTTTGCCCCCCTTTGAGGCTCTAATGTGATGTAACTGAAACAAGCCAATTGTAGGTTCATTATTTTTAAACGATTTTAAGTCGTCATCATCAAAGGAAGGAAATCTCATGAATTCAGAAAACGAAGCGCAGTATTTACGGAGCATCATTGCAATTTTACGGGTGACAGTAGGCATTATTTTGCTGGTCACTTGGTATGACAACTTCACGAAGGGGTTATACACGGCCGACGGCATTACCGGCCTTTTTGGTTGGATTTTTGGGGAAGTGGGTGGCGGTAGCGCCGCTTACAGAGCAGTGATCAACAACACGATTTTGCAAGCACCGGGTCTGTTTGCCGGATTCCAGTTAGTGGCAGAATTGCTACTGGGCTTGGGATTAACGTTTGGCGGACTCACCACGCTGGCGGGCTGGGGATCAACCTTCTTCTTTCTCAACCTGTTCTTTGCTTACCAAGGCGGTAGCGAATGGATTTGGACTTATGTGCTGCTCACAGCCGCTGCATTGGTCCTTGCAACCACCAAATCCGGCCGGGCGTTTGGGCTAGACCAGCTTTTACTCAACACGATGGGTGAGCCTAAAAACCGCTGGCTGTGGTAAACAGTGATGATCTCGCTTGACTAACAAAACAGTTTTGCAAAACAAACAGATTGCCCCATGGCTTTTGGCCCTTGCATTCATCCTCCCATTTGGGGGGATGTTTCTGCTTGACCTACAACATGAAACCCTGCGAGCCAATATCACCCCGACCACCATCGGTTTTTATGCTGTAGCATTTTTAGCTTTTATCGGAGCGCTGATCATTGCCGAAAATCGGCCGGGATTCTTGTCACCCCGCTTGATCTGGGGCACCGCTATTGCAGCCCGTCTCATCTTATTGCTCACCACCCCAACCCTTTCTGATGATGTTTATCGGTATTTGTGGGACGGACATGTTGCAGCCAACGGAGTCTCTCCGTATGCGCTTCCGATTGATTCGGCCGAGCTCGATTTCCTCGACGTGCCGGTGCGTGGCTTGGCCAACAACACTTGGATGGCAAGCCCCTATATGCCAGCGGCCCAATGGGTCTTTTACGCGCTCAATTGGGTTGCGGGCACCAACGTAATCAGTTTACAAATCGCGATGATTACGTTTGAATTGGGGGCTGCATTCTTTGTCTCAAAGCTACTCGCGGCCGCAAGCTTCCCATCCCACCGTATTTTGCTGTGGCTGTGGAACCCGTTGGTTATTGTCGAAGTGGCTCATTCGGCTCACATTGACGGCTGGATGGTCTTCCTGATGATGGCAGCCGTCTGGTACACGTTTCGCCCTTCTCTTTTGGCCGAAGATGGGTCAGGGCAGTCGAGCTATGCTTGGATATCGGTTGTGCTAATGGCATTTGCCACGCTCACCAAGGTCTTGCCCGTGCTTATTTTGCCAGCCTTTTTCTGGCGCTGGAACTGGTGGCAGCGGATCGGGTATGGGCTACTGACTTTAGCCTTGTTGATCCCGGCCGGAACGCGAGCGGGCTGGGGGCTTTTTGGTCCGCTAGATGGGACTGGGCTATTTGGGGCGATTCGCATTTACAACGACCAGTGGAAATTCAACAGCGGGCTCTTCTTTTGGGCCACCCGCTGGCTAAACGATGGAGACGGCTACACCCCTAGCCCGGCCGATGGTCAGATCAAACTAGTTGTGGCTGGCATCATGGTGTTTGTTTTGCTCCTGACATGGTGGATGGCGTATCGCAATCAAGACCTCAAAAGCTCGTTGCGCCTGATGGCGGTTCCACTTATCGCCTATATTTTGCTAACCCACACGGTTCATCCTTGGTACTTTTTGATCCTGCTAATCTTTTTGCCCTTTCTAGCCCCATCCATAGACGAACATAAAAATCACTGGTTGATTACAGCCCCGTGGATATATTTGAGTGGTGCCATAATTCTATCGTACATGACGTATTTCGATCCCAATGACTTCCGAGAATTTGCTTGGGTTCGCAATTGGGAATGGATCCCAACTCTGACCTTGTTTGCTATTTCAATCTTGTTTTCAGCATCAAGGGTTCGGGCAAAAGCCTGATCAAAAACATGACAAAACTTTTATTGGTTCATCCTTTATTTTTGAGTAAAAGCCCAGAAGAAAAAGCGGCTGGTTCCCCCTATTTCCCTTTAGGGCTGCTGTATCTGGCCAGCTACGTGCGCGAGAACGGTCATGAAGTGGCTGTTTTTGATGGCACATTTGAAGAAGATGAGCAGGCGTTTGCCCGCTGTTTAGAGCAAGAAAATCCTGATGTGGTCGGCATTTCGGCCGTTTTGCCGACTCGTGACACAGCCCTGGCTCTGGCAGATATCGCTTGGGAAGCCAACAAAATCGTTGTCATGGGTGGCCCAGACGCCACACGTGACCCGGTTTGGTATTTGTCTTACCCACAGGTTGATATTGTGGGGCACCATGAGGGAGAGCAAACGATGGTTGCGCTGCTTGACCTTGTGGCAGACGGCAATCTCAATCCGATCTATTTAAAACATGAGTTAGGCATCGCCTATCGGGATTCGTTTGGTGGACCGATGGTTAACAACCCACGGCCGCCCATCGAAGATTTAGACACGTTGCCGGTACCGGCCCGTGATCTGATCGATATGAACCGGTATTTAGATGCGTGGAAGGCCGAACGTGGTTATACCTCGATGACTATTTCAACCACCCGTGGCTGCCCTTACGGGTGTGACTGGTGCGCAGATGCGGTACACGGCAATGGGTATCGCCAGCGCTCCCCTGAAAGTGTGGCTCAAGAGATGAAACAGCTGCGTGAGACGTTCCAAATTGACCGTTTACGTGTCGTAGATGATGTGGATGGCATTGAGCGGGATTGGATTGAAAATTGGGCAGAGGCGGCCGAAAAGCTTGATGCGGTCATCCCTTTTGAAGGGCTGAACAAACTCGAAAGAAACGATATCCCGATGCTTGATGTTCGGGACGATTTGTGACAAAAGCGGAACTCGTTTCGCCCCACCGTGAGTGGGGATTTGCACGCACCACCTGTTGTTGATGAAGAGTGATCGGTAGCTAGTGAATAGCTGTCTGTTTGGTATCTGACTCGGTAGAAATAACATTGAATCCTAATTTTTTTTCTGAAAACTCACCATTTTTAAATCACCCTTTGCTTACGGCTGAGCGAGCGGCGGCCGAGATTGATTTTGTCCTAAATCAGGCTCAAGATGCCCCGTTTCTTGACGTAGGCTGCGGCTTCGGCCGACATTCGCTTGAGCTAGCCCGACGGGGTTTCCCCGTTGTGGGGCTTGATCCGGCCGAAGCGATGATAGCGGCCGCCAACACATACAAACAGCAGCTGCCACCCAATCAGCAAAGCAAGGCTACATTTGTTGTATCCACGGGCGAAGCCTTTGATGCAGACCACAAATTTGGCACAGCCTTGTGTTTGATGACCACCTATGGGCAAGTTTCAGCCAGCGGGCCAAATAACGGGCTACTAAAAGCCATCCAACAAAATTTAAAACCGGCCGGAACCTTGATTTTAGAAGTGCCACAAAAACAAGCAGTTATCAAAACGCTAAAGCCGGATGATCACTTTGGGTCAGACACCCATTACACCGCCATCACCCGAAACTACGATGCAGACAGCGGCTGTATCGTTGAAACCTTTGAGCTTGTCTCACCAAACTCGAACCAGCAGTTTTTGCTCAGCTATAAACTATTTGATCAGCCGACAATTAAGGCAGATTTACACAGCGCCGGTTTTAAGGTGAAAGCGATATTTGGCGGCTTAAACGAAGAGCAGTTAACGACGGATAGCATGAACATGGTCTTTGTTGCTGAGGCGAATGGATAGCTGGCTTACCCCAGAAACTATCGCGCTTTTACGCAGCGGCTTATGGCTTACGCTGCTGGTCACGGCAATTACAACGGTTGGTTCGCTGTTGCTCGGGATAGCAGTGGGTACCAGCGCAATGCTCGGCAAACGGCCGGTTCAAAAACTTTCCAAATCCTTTATTGAAATTCACCGTAATATTCCGGCGCTTGTAGTCGTCATATTCTGGGCGTTTGCAGTTCCTAATTTGTTTCCGCAGCAGTTGCGGCAAACGCTTTTCTTTAACAACCCGTTTTGGGATTCGATTTCAACCAGCACAGGGTTGGCTCTCCCCTATTATTTTTTAGCGGGCACATTTGGCTTAATCCTAAACACGAGTGGCTATTTGGCTGAAATCTTTCGTGCCGGGGTTAATACGATTCCGGCCGAGCAGTTTGAATCTGCACGCACATTAGGCGCCAACAAACGTGTTTTGTTTACCCACATCATGTTACCCATGGGGTTTACGGCCGCGTTTCCAGCTGTTTCAACTCGGCTCATTCACAATTTTAAAAATTGCGCCTTGCTTTCGCTTGTCGCGGTTCCCATCTTTTTTCATGGGATTCAAACCGCCATCAGCAAAACATTTCGTGCCACGGAATTTCTGCTCCTAGCCACGGTGGTTTATCTCATCCTCTCCGCACTCATCGCAACCTTGTTGCGCTATACCGAAACACGCCTAGCCAGATCAGGAGCTGAACATGCTTGATCAGCTCTTATTCATCTTCGAGAATCTGCCACACTTGCTCATCGGCTTTCCGGGTCAACGGCCGGGCGGACTCGTGATGAGCATCATTCTTACATTTGTGGGGCTGGGGCTCGGCTTTGTTTTTGCGGTCCCGCTAGCACTGGGGCAACTGTCATCAATCCCACCCATCCGCTGGCTGTGCCGCATCATCGTCGATATTTTTCGTGGATTGCCCTTAATTTTGCTTTTGGTGCTGGTATTTCAAGTTATCGGCAGTGGCAGGTTTGGGTTTGTTCTCGAGCCACGCGGAGCGGCAATTATTTCGCTCATGCTCTATTCGACCGCATACCAAGCTGAAATTTTGCGGGCTGGTTTTACAGCATTGCCAAAGCAGCTTGACGAAATTGGACGCATGTTTGGCGCGAGCAGATGGCAACGTTTCTGGCACATCCATCTCCCAACCACATTTCGCACCATGCGGCCGGCTTTAACGGGGCAAACGATCAGCCTTTTTAAAGATACTTCGGTGGTCATTGTGGTAGGTATGTCGGAACTCATGATGTCGGCCCGAATTTTGTTGGGCAACGATATTTCAAATGCACCCTACTGGGTAAGCGTATACCTTACCGTTGGGGTTTTATATTTTTTGGCCGCATATGCCTTATCAAAATATGCAGAGTCTGCTGAACACACAAACCAAGTTAAAGGGTGGTATTAAGAACTAAAGATTTAATAACTATCCCAAATTTAATCTTTAGTTGGGCAGAAACGGGAATCACTTTGGGACATTAAATTAACCCCCGTTTCCAAGACCAATATATCTCTTAAAGGAAGTGAATATGAAAAAAACAACACTCACAATTATCTTTGTAATCGTATCCATCTTGATGGCTGCCTGCGGCGGAACGGCCGCAGTTGAAGAACAACAATCTACGCTAGACAAAGTTCAAGAAGCAGGGACTGTGCGGATCGGTGTCCGTAACGACAATCCACCACTAAGTTTTATAAACGATGGCGGGGACTGGGTTGGCTTTGATGTCGATTTGGCCAACGCAATGGCGGCCGAAATGGGTGTCTCAGCAGAGCTAGTTGTTGTAGACGGCACAACGCGTATCACATTTGTCCAAGAAGATCGTGTCGATATGTCTGTCGCCAGCATGAACCATACCCGCTCTCGCGACGAAGCGATTGACTTCTCGATCACCTATTTCTGGGACAATCAGTCGTTTTTAGTTCGTGATGGGGAATACACCAACATCGATGAGTTATTTGGTAAAAAAGTAGCCGCTAGCGCAGGCAGCAGCGCCATTGACTCGTGGAACGCTTATGTTGAAGCGGCCGGTGGCACACCGTCTGAAATCGTTGAGTTTGAAGACAAACAGGCTGCTGTCCAAGCGGTTCGTGACGGCGCTGTAGAAGGGTACACAGAAGACAACATCACAATGCTTTCACTCTCGGCCGGAGATGAAAATCTAGTCCTCTTGCCTGGTGGACACAATCCGGTACAGTTTGGTATCGGTGTGCCGGTCAATGATTCTGAAATGCGTGATGCGGTTAACCTAGCGCTTCAAGAACTCTGGAAAGATGGCACCTATCAACAAATCTATGACAAATGGTTTGTTGGACCAGATCGTGTTTTAGACCTGCCTTTGGGTGGTGAAATGGAAATCTGGCCATAATAGTTCAAAATTAAAAGAAAAAACGTGCTGCGTGGAGATTTGAATCAACTGAATGTGATTTTGCTCCACGCAACACGCTTTTAACTGCATAATTACGATTAAAGTATGAATTTGGAACAAGAGCGTTTTTTTACTAAACCCGCCCCACTTTGGCCTATTACAGGCGCCAGGATAATCATCGGCGTCTTGTGGCTCTATTCCCTACGCTGGAAGCTTCCGTTGGATTTTATCCCTTTAGACAACCAAACACTCGGTCTAAAAGATTGGATGCAGCTTATGGTTGATCATCCATCTTTTGCATTTTATGCTGAATTTGTTGAGTTTGTCGTGCTCCCAAACTTCATCCTATTTGCATGGCTTGTCTTTTTAGGAGAGCTTTTTGTTGGCCTGTCGCTGCTAACCGGCACATTAACACGGCTCGGGGCATTTCTTGGCTTGGTTATGTCGCTGAACCTTGGCATCGGGATGCTAGAAGTTCCAGGGGAATGGCCTTGGTCTTATGCCATGCTGGCGATGTGGCACGGGGTTTTTCTGATCACAGCGGCCGGCCGTCTTCTAGGTTTCGACGCTCGTTTCAGAAAAATCGTATTCCCCCCATGGTGGGTTCGGGCATTTACTTAGGCGCATACATCGCAAAGCCGTTCTCAAACACGTAATTAAATAGCCTTGGGGTCTTTCGATCTAATTTTACTTGCCGATTTTTGGTGGAAATGGCCAGCGGGCATGAGTCTGAACAATCTCATCTCCATATTGGGTCTTTAGCTCCTTAAATTTAAAGAACGTCTTTTCATCTTGAGGCGTAAATGTAGTTATATATAGTTCACCCCAAGACGTAACCACTTTTGATCCCAGAGAAAAGTAGCAAAGTTGCATATCAAATTTTGGATGGTTTTGTTTGAACACTCGGCTTTCTTCAAAATCCATGCCCTTATCGTTCGATACCCATTGCCATGCAGCTTTAAATTGAGAGTACTTTTCTAGATCAGAAAACAGAGCCTGACTGGCATGCAAAGCCCTGTAGCGCAGACTTGTCCCTCTTATCAAACGCAAATTAGCGATCATGACGCGGATCAATTCTTCTTGTAAAAATGCATTCGAAAGATCAAGATGAATCGGTGCCCACAAAACGTTTGGATGTTTCAACTCTAAAAAATCTTGTTGATCAAATCCAACAATCGGTAAAGCACCTTTGGCAGCCATTAAAATATTTCCAAGCACGTCAGAAATAAAAATCGGGAACATCGATTCCTTAACGACTCTTCTGAGCTTTGCCATTAGGTTATCTAATTCGTCTTGGGATTGTTTGAATGCAAACTGGCTAACACCCCCGGCCGCATAGAAAAATTCATGTCGCTCACGAGCGGTCAAAGAAAATGAGCCTGCCATCCTTGTAAGAAGCTCACCATCTATATTCACAACCTCGCCTCGCTCCAAGCGGCCGTAGTGTCTCAAGGTTATTCCTAAATTCTCCGCCATTTCTTTTTGTGTAAATGACTTGCCCTGTGGCCTCAAGTATGCCGTCTCATGACGTAGCACCTCTATCAGTTGGCCAAAATTTTTTCTGTTCATGAAAACTTTTGTAAGGATTTGAACAAGCATACTCGAACCAGGTAGCAAATCCTTGAAAAATATACAAATTTTTGTACTATTGACGAAGCTGATAGTACTATGTCGAATCAACCTTGCTCACCTGAGTTCACAATATTAAATCTTTACACCCTCGCTATCAGCTAAATTTTTCTTTTCTTCAAGAAATACGTCTACAAATTCTCCACAACAATCACTTCAGAGATGCAAGCCTTGGGTAGCTTACATATGCAAGAAATTATTGTCCTCACAGTTCTATAAGGCATCCGCAATCAGTGAATAGTCAGGATCAACCCCTGTCCATATTCTGAACGCCTCTGCACCTTGTCCTATGAGCATCCCCAACCCATTCAAAGCTTCACACCCCACAGCTCTCGCATCATTCATCATTTTTGTTTCGGTGGGAGTATATATTAAATCGTAAATAAAGGAACCATTTTTAAAATTAATATTTTCTGGCCATGGCGATTGGTCGATTTTAGGAGACATGCCTACCGGTGTACTGTTGATAATCAGGGGGGCATCGAGCTGATCATTAACTGCTTCTAGTTCACTCAGGTGAAAGGTCTCGAAAGGTTGGTTTGGAAAAAATTTCAACATTTCAGCTTTCAACTCGTTTGCTTGTTCAACTCGTCTCGCAAATAAATGGACTTTAGATTTTGCCTGCAACAATGTGTAAATAACGGCCCGAGCTGACCCACCAGCTCCTAAAATAATTGAGTCCCTACCCGCAAATGAAACACCTTTATGCTGAAGGTCATTTTTAAACCCAACCCAATCGGTGTTATATCCATAAGAAGTCGGAGGATTCAGGCTATTTTCAGCATCATATTTAAACATGATGGTATTAACCGCCCCGATCGCTTGAGCCGCAGGCTCGATATGATCAAGCCAAGGCATAACTGCTTGCTTGTGAGGTACGGTCACATTAACCCCAAAACAGCCAAGAGCGCTTAATCCTTGAATCGCCTCTTTTACCTTTTCTGGATGAGTAGGAAAAGCAACATAGACTAAATTTTGATCGTATGTTTCTGCTAGCAAGTTGTGTATCTTGGGGCTTCGTGTGTGTGAAACAGGCCATCCTAATAAGCCCAAGACTTTCGTTTTCCCATTTACTTCCATGACTGCCGAGAGTTATACGAAATTAATGGAGCAAAGGCAAACAACCGTATCATTTTCTATTTTTCTTTAATTTTTGGGAAAAACGGCTTCTAAATTAGCTGGGTTGTACCTAATAAATAGCCCTAATCTGAACCCTCGAAACCTAAGTCAACCTAGATAAGATTTCATCCCGTATCGCGTCAGGCGTCAACCCTTCGGTATCAATTTGGGGATACTGCCCGTACAGGTCACGTCGCTCAGTAAGCAGTGATTCGATTTTCCCTTTAGGATCATCTCCCTTCAAGAGCGGCCGCTCAATTCCTTCAGCATCGGCCGTCACCCGTCGAAATATCTCATCAACAGAGGCAACCAAACAGAAAATGGGACCGGTTGGCTCTAAAGCTGCCTTATTTGCAGGGTCAAGCATCATCCGTCCACCGGTTGAGATAATTTGCCCCCGTTTTTGAGCTAACGCTTGTGCCGCTTCTTGTTCAAGCTGACGGAACGCCCCCTCCCCCATTGTTGCAAAAATATCTGGGATTCCCTTGCCGCTGGTTTCTTCGATCAGTGCATCTGTATCGACAAATTCAAAGCCCAAGCTTTCAGCCAGCATCCGGCCGACAGTTGTTTTACCCGTCCCCATAAAGCCGGTTAACGTAATGTTGTAGTCGCTTTTCTTCCCGTTAGTCATAAAGTCGTCTCGATTATTTTTTTACCACTTTGATTGCCAGATCTGGATCAATCAACAATAATTAAAGCGTGGCAGTTAGTAAAAAAGGCAATCGCAAAGTTAAATTTAAAGGCAGAGAGTTTATCTGGTACGTGAACGATGTGAAAGAAGTGGTGCCAGATCAAGGGTTTGTGGAGCCTGTTGCTGAACGATTTTTGCACATTATCGCCAGCAACAAAAAATTCATCGTGCATTACCGTATCCCCAAACGAGGGGATGAGTTTACGATTTTAAATATCGAAGGGGAGCAATTTCCACGTCAGCCTGATGCCCGGCAAGTGCAGGTGCCGCGTTGGAAACATGATTACAAACGGTTCCCGACAGCCGATTTTGTTCGCCGGTTAATTGGCTGGTGCTTTGAAAACCCAGCGGCTTAAGCAGCCATTAGTTTCTGAATTTCAGCCTTATATCCTTTTATCTGAGCCTTTAGCGAGCCTTCAACCTCATCCCACCAATTTTCCCCATCTTGCTGATCAATCGTTTGGGCTTTACGCCACAGCTTGGCCGTTGTTTCTTCCCGCAACGCTTTGAGCTGCAGAGTCACTTTACGTCTGCGCTGGCGGCATTTGCGCACTTGGCGCTGCAGCTTCCTGGCGGCTACAGATAGCTCATCGGCCGCACTTGCCAGTTCGGCCGCCGTTTTTGGGTCCAACTCTCCAGCTAAATCCCGTAATGCTTGGGTGTCTCGTCGTGAATAGGCTTCATTGACGGCCGCCATCATCGAAGTCGCATAGCTTTTTTGGATTTGCCCTTCGGCTAAATCTGGGTGATGTTTTCTGGCTAAATCACGGTACAGGCGGCGGGCATGTTTTTCATCACTTGTATTGATGTCATACGGTAAATCAGCCTCTTCCATCAATCCCTCTAAAGGGATTTCTTCATCAAGATCAAGCCCCTCATCCTCAAGCCATTTCTCCTCGTCAAACAGCTCTCCCATCGCTTCAGCCTGTTTGCGCATTCTGCGTCTGATCAAAATCAGCTGTTTTTCTGTATACAGCTCAATAATTTGATCGACCCACGGGCCAAGTTTTAAGCGACAGTGCATTCTGAACGCGTTAACAGCCGCCTGCTCTTCACCCAAAATCGCCTCAACCTGCCGCAATTCTTCTTGGGCAACCTGCATCTCATCTTGCAATTGGCTGAATTTCTCATCGGCCGTTTTGATCTTAACAAGGGCTCGTTTTGCCATTGACCTTACTCTTGAGCTCCAAATTCAAAAATCGCAATCAGCGGGTTATGGTCCGACACGCGATAGGGTGATTCATCATCTTCTAGCGGCAACGGATAATCCGCGTTGATCGGCAATGCAATCACATTGATCAATTTTTGAATCAATGGATCCGAAACCAAAATATGATCAAGCGATTGAGCCACACCTTGATAAATATAGGTGTAGGTCGGATACGCGGTAGAGCTTCCGGCCAATCCATCATAAATGTGGGTTAAATGCGCTTCAAGGTTATCCAAAGGCGGTGTCTCTCGAAAAGAGTTCAAATCACCTAAAACAACGATATTCGCCTCAGGGTTCTCAGCCATCAGATCGGTCACTAACCCGACATTCCAATCAGCCTGAGCGGTGCGACGCGGCAATGTCGCCTCTTCCCCACCGCCAAGCGATGTAAAGTGATTATTGATCAATACGATCTCTTGATCCCCATCTGGCAGAGCGACGGTGGCTCGCAGCAGCAATGGCTCACGGCTTAAGGTGCCGTCAGAGTCAGATCGTTGTTCCAGCGCAACTAGGCTCACCCGGTCTACGCGAGTCATGTATGCCACATCAATCCCACGGCCGTCAGACCCTTCTAGCAGATGCCCTTCATAGGCAGGACCGCCAGCGGCTACGATTTCTTCAGCTAAATCTTGCAATACTTTTAGGTTTTCAACCTCTTGCAGGCCAACAATTTCGGGATACCCCATCATCGCAAAGCTGGCGGAAAGCTTGGTTAGCTTTTGCCCATATTCTTCTCGGGTTGGTACCGGCGGAGAAGATGGATGTGGGTTCAAAATATCAAAAAAGTTTTCAACATTAAATGTTGCGATGGCAACCTGACTTTCGGTGCGTGGTTCCGGGATCGTTAATCCTTTTTCCGCATAGGTAGATGGCTCAACAATGATGTTAGCCGGACTAATCGGTTCGATTTTGTAGTTGCCAAACGTATAAGCCAAAGGGCCAACGACGTTTGAAACAATATCTCCGGTAGCGATTGGAATCGGAAGCTCATTGCCAGATTCGTACTCAGCCTCAGACCCATCATCAACATAAATGATTCCGTCTGATCGATTGTCACTTGGGTCACGGAAGATCAGCGGCGCATTTGGATAAAGATTGTCTGACAGACTAAGCGGGTAAAGGGGGAATTCACCAAATCGATTGGTAGGACCCACCGCAACCGCGTACCCGTCCAGACTAACCAGCATCCCTTCCCGGGCTTCAAAATAGGCGAGAATATCTCCTTCGGCCGGAGGGGTAAGAGCCACTGGCTCAAATGAGCCAACTAGGTCTGTGCTACTGATGATGGCGATATCAGCCTCATCTGCAATTTCAATTGCCGTTTGCCCACTCAGTTCGGTGATCTCGCCGGTAACGTTTATCTGCATGCCGGTTGTTAATGTTCCCGGCATTGCTTGGTCATCAAAGCTGACAAACATCGCGTCGGATGTTGAAATATTATCGTCACTGTTTTGGGTTTGAATAAACAATCCCCCGAGTTCAGGAAAGACGCCGATAACAATGCCGGCCGTTGTTTGCACTTGCCCAACATACGGAGATTTATCTCCGGTTCCTTGGATGGCCCAAATCGGCAAAATGCCGCTTGTAAACACGGTGCGGCCGGGCGATTTAGCTGGGTCAGGGCTTTGATCAGATGTTACACGAACCGGGAAAAACAACACTTGCTCATCAGTCGCCGTTTCAGAATTTGGATTGATTAGAGCCACAGACATGTTTAGTGTGACCGACTGTCCGGGATCTAGCTGCGGAATAAGCCAGTTGATTATTTCACGTGTAGCGGTCACCCCATTGTCAACAATTACCGTCTCAACGTCCCCTTCCGGCCGTGGAGCGGTCACCAACAGGTTCGTTTGTGTTTCGCTGGTGTTGTTGTTGATTTTGATCTGGTAATCGATCGGGCTGACCGAAATAGCGGCCGGAACAATCGCCTCTACCCGAATCTCTTCGGGCCAAACTTTTGCAAAGTCAGCCTGAACGCGTGGATAAAGCTGAATCTTACCGTCCCAAGATTCTAAAATCCCAGCAACCGTAAATTCATCTCCTTCATTCAGTTCCAATACCGACACATCAGTTAACTTGTCCAAGTAAACTAGCAGTTTCTTCCCATCTTCATCAACCAGATCAACTTCAAAGCTGTAGTTGAATTCCTCAACTCGCTCAACAATTCCGTTGACCTCTACAAAATTACCCAGCTGGGCCGCATCACCCAACGCTTCATCAATCCCGATTGCTGTTGGTTGAGACGGCTCAGCGGCCGATTCAATAATTTCAATTTGGCTATCAAAATCTTGCGGGATAACCTCGAGCGCGGTCCGATAAAATTCAGTTTTACCCGTTACACGTACTCGATCACCGATAGCAACAGATACGCCACCTTTGCCGCCAGGGACGAAGATTTGAACACCCCCCGTCTCATCCTCAATATAAAACTTTGTGCCGCTCGACCCCGCAAAAAAGCCGTCGGTAAACATTGTTGCGACCCCTTCAATGGTCACATTTTTATTGATCAAACCACGCGCAATTGCGATTGGCAAAACCCCATCCACTTTAACTTGCACGGCGGGCAAACAGACCTGTGTGCCGTTAACAATCGCCTTGCTCCCTCTAAAAACTGACTCCTGCAATGTCACAGGGGCCTGTAAGGTGATGATTTGCGTGTCGGTTAAAGGACCTTCGAAGGTTTGATAAATCGCGCTCCCAAAAGGTTCTGCGCCACCGGCCGAATATCCGGCCGGGATCAAAATCGACAACGACTCTACAGAATCAGGGTCGTCCAGTGAGATGGTGATTGAAAAGTCTTTTCCTGGGGCGATCTCAGACGGCACATCTATACGAATGCCATCATTGGTACAGCCATTTGCTACAGGTTCAGTCTGCAAAATAAATTGATCCGCATTGCTTTCGCCAGCTGCCGAGCCATCTAGCAGGCGGGCCAGCATTTGCCCACGAGGGATTTTAGGTGCAGCGGTGCCAACATATGTTTTTTCAGGCATATCATCGCCCCAGCCCACCAAATCTACAATCGCTCCATCAGGATCCATCAAAGCTAGGCTACCCCGATTAAAGACTTGGAGTTCAAATGTCGCATCGACAGGGGTATCAAACGTCTCCCCTTCACGCCCCAGCACAAAATGACCGGCAACGAACGGGGTGAAGTCACGCCAACGGTAAAGCAGCTCCGGCTCATCGGTCGGCCGTGGCTGGTACATCAAGCGATACCCTTTTAAATCAACCTCGGCTCCGGTGTTGTTGTAAAGCGTTATGAAATCATAGTTATTGTTGCCAGCGATCCCTGACAAAATTTGTGAAATCAAAACTGTTTCGGGGAGTTCAAACCCCGCAGCAGGTTCCATTTCGGTCTCTGCACCGCTCTCTTCGCTTTCTGCAGGTTCAGATTCTGGCTCCGCTTGAGCTTCTTCAACTTCCATCTCTTCCTGAACCGGCTCTGGCTCTTCTTCGGCCGGTTCTTCTGGGTCAACTTCAGGCTCAGCCTCGACCTGTTCATCGTCTACCGCTTCGGTTGCAGGCTCAGGCGGTGCAGAATTATCTGCGGCCGGTTGGTCGTTGCCTTGGCATCCTGCCAAAAACAGCAACAAGAATGAAAGAATTAGAATAAATTGGATCGATTTTATATGTTTTTTCATTGTGAAAGAGTTTTACCAGATCAAGTGGATACATCTCTATTTTATCGGATAATGCGTAGGAATTGTTAATCTTCATGAAGATACGTTTTTGAAGGTTAAATTAGCCATTCAACCTGTGAATTTTCCTTCACCCAACACCTATCCTCAGTTTAGATTAAATTGCATGATTGATCTAATCTAAACTTGATCCATCTCTATGCAAAACAAAGCATTCCCGGCCGTTGCGGCCGACATTGTGGGGCTAGCACTATTTCTGGCAGTGACCGTTCCATTTCTGGGCCCGTTTATATCCACCCCCACAGTTAGAGGGGGCTCGCTCATCTTCCTTGTCTTTGTTTTAGTTGGGTTCGCACTCAATCGTTTAAAAAGACTCGAACCCAAAGAAGGGTTCTCAGCCGCATGGCTAAAAGCCATTGACTTTACCAACAATCAAACCGCCCTCATCACTTTGGGGGTCGGCCTAATCATCGTTTTTGTCTTAATGCAGACCAACTTAAATGATTTATGGGGAGACACGGTTGATTTGTTTGAAAATACAGGCGAAGTCCATGAAGGGGAAATGACTCTCTACATCACGTTTGGGCCGATTTTTATCTGGTTCATGGCAGGCGCCCTGTATTTGGCCGGATATGTCTTGAAAACTGAAAAGGTGATTGAAAAAGAAACGGCCGCCTATGGCTGGACAGAATTTGTAGGGTTGCTGATCATCAATCTTTTACTAGGCATGTTTGCCCTTTTTATAAGCGGTTGGCTCGGCCGTACCGCCCCCGCACTTGGAACAGCGGCAGCTTTTATACTCACGTGGCTCGGGCTAGAATTACTCTTTATACCGGTCCGTTTAAGACACACGTTTAGAAATCCACAGCTTTTCTCAATGCTGTCATTTTTATTATTGATAGGTTTAATAGCCTATTTCACACTTTAGCAACCTATTTAGCCTAATATCTTGAATGATTTACAGGGTCTGTAAATCTTCATGAATCCTCTACACCCTACTGGTACAATACCCCCAGTGTTTGACCAAACAATAGTTGCTAGGTTTCAAAACAGGACAAACACTTAAGGCTTCGCCATTTTGGATTCGCATCCTTGCAAATGAAGTTGGGCGAAGCACAAGGTCAAGCATCACTTTTTTTCTGGAGAATATTCAATGGAAGGCAATCTTTTCTTAATCTTACTCGGCATTTTAATAGCAATTCCAACCATTATGGCAATGGTTGAGCGCTACAATCGCTTCAAAGATTAAACACATGTGGTTTGTCACTTGATCGGAATTCCAACGGGTCAATCCACTTGGGCCGATTTAGCCCAGCTACGTCAAGAATCCCGTGCTGTTAATCTTTGACAGTGCACCAACTAAAACAACAACCTACTTTGTAAAAGGTCGCTTGTTTCCACAAATGTGGAAATAAGCGACCTTTTTTATTTGGAAGATAACCTAATGCACACAAAACAGATTAACAGCGGGTAATTAGTTATTACAACCCCATTAAGGGGGGCAAATAGCTGCGTTGGCTTCTATTAAGATAATGGTTCAAGAAATGTAATTATTCAGTACCTTGTGTAGGGGTCGACGCCATCGGTGTGGGCGTTGGACGCTTCGACCGATTTGTGCCCCGATGGCGTCGCCCCCTACGGCGATATTTACGACCTGCTGAATAATTACCAAGAAATTATTTTAATACTGCATTAGGTTCTGAAACAGCCAGCCCCAAAAGTTATCTAAAAGCTTCAACGGCATTCTCGACCATGATGCAGTTAGAAAACACCCTTAAGGAAAAAATATGATGTATAACCACAAGAAAATGCTTTTATTCAGCATTGTTTTGCTCATTTTTTTGGCTGCTTGCCAAGCGCCTCCCCCTTCAACTCCGGCCGCCCCCAGCACCGAATCTACCGAAGCTGAAATGGCGGATGAAGAATCGATGGAAATGGAATCTGAAGACGCCGATACTGAGATGGCTGAGGATGAACCTGATCCTGATATGGAGATGGAGGAAGAAGCTGATGATGAGGCGATGGCTGAATCTGAAGACGAACCTGCAACGGATGCTGAGATGGCCGAAGATGTAGGCACACCAATCAGCGAACGAACCGGCCCAATCTCCGAAGAAGAAGCAACCGAACTCATGTATATGTTGGTTGAGCGGAACAGCTTAGTTTTTGACCCAGCCTTAGCCCGAATTCTAGAGCAAAAAGATATGCGATTTGCATCAGTCTTAATCGAGACGATGCGGGCGAGCCAAGTTGGGCTGCTCCCGTTTAGAGCGGAAGTGTCAGCCTTAGCGCTGCAAGAGCTAACGGGCGAAAACATCGGCAACAATTGGGGTGGATGGGTTGCATGGTACGGTGGCACAGATTTAACCCCACCGGCAGATTTCACAACATGGAAAGGTGAGTTATTGGGTGGCATCGACCCTGGTTTTTCATTTTTCTTGCAAAGCGAGTTTGAGTCTACCGTTCGCGCTGAAGAAATTCAGTGGGGTGGCGTTCGGGTTGATGGCATTCCTGCGCTTGACCAATCGCCGATGATTCCAGCGGCCGAAGCTGATTATCTAGATCCCACAGACGCTGTCTTTGGACTTTCGATCAACGGTGATAATCGCGCTTACCCGCTGCGCATTATCGACTGGCACGAAATGGCAAACGATGTGGTCGGTGGCGTACCAGTCTCATTAGCCTATTGCACGTTGTGTGGCGCGGCCGTAGCTTACGACGGCCGGGGATCAGATGGAGTCACCTATGACTTTGGCTCATCCGGCTTCTTGTTCCGCAGCAACAAACTCATGTATGACCGCCAAACCCGTACGCTTTGGAATCAGTTAACGGGTGAACCGGTTCTCGGCCGTTTGGTAGGCACAGGTGTTCAACTTGATTTGCTCCCCGTTGTGCTAACCACATGGGACGATTGGCTAGCAACCCATCCTGACACACAAGTTTTATCGATAGACACAGGCTGGAATCGCCCATATGACACCGGTGCCGCTTATGGCGACTATTTTCAGAGCGAAGAGGTGATGTTCCCAGTTTGGCAACGTAGCGATCTGCTAGAAACCAAAGATCAAGTCTACGCACTAACGATCGAAGGACAGCCAAAAGCGTATCCGATCAAGATTCTGACGGAAGAACGTGTTTCAAATGACACCCACGCAGGTCAGCCGGTTGTTCTCGTTTCCGCTTGGGATGTCGTTCAGCTGGAGGGTATTAATCGGCGGGCAGGTCTCGTCAATTATTCTCCCGGTGCAGAAGTACGTGCTTATGATCGCGGCGATTTTGAGTTTAGCTCTGGCGAAACAGAAGACGAGGTGGTGGATCAAGATGGCACGGTTTGGACAGTCACCGAAGAGGCTCTTGTCTCTGAAAGTGGAGAAACTCTTGAGCGTCTGCCAGGTCATCTCGCTTTTTGGTTTGGATGGTTTGCGTTCTTCCCCAATACAGAAATTTATGGGATAGAAGGTTAGTTATTTTAAGTTCGGAATTAGCACTCAAGCGACTCAATCCCTGTCATACGGCCGAGCCAAGTTGGCTAAAAAAGTATCTAAAGGCCGTATGACAGGGATGAAATAGAACTCCAAACTCACGTAAGTTAATGTCACATCCACCAACTGAATCGACTCCTATCAAATAGCTCAAGCGTCATGCTTGGGCTATTTTTTATTTACCCCGCTTTATCTGTTTACAGATGTTTGGCTGCAAATTTAGGTCAGACCGATTAAAAATATGCAAAAGCTGACCCCAGTCCTAGTCACGTTTGCCTCAGGATCATTATTTTGTCGTCAATTACTCTGCAAAATCGACTTTGGGTGTTAAAATCCGATTATGGACAAGCTCATCAAACCACTATTTATTTTTTGGTTGACAGTTTTCATATTTGCCTTACCTAACCAGCTATTTGGTCAGGTCTTTACGATTGATCCGGCCGATGAGCAAATTGACCCAAACTGGAATTCAGTCCGGCCGATTATTGTTGATCAGTATGGGTATGCAGACTCTCTTGGGGAAGCCGGTCTATTCGGCGACATCGTGAGCGCTTGGATCGTTTTTAACGCAGCAGACCCAACAATCACCTATGACCCTGACAAAATCTACTTTCGAATCGATGGGTATTCAATCGAAGATGAAGTGGCGGTCAAATTTGACTGCGATGGTGACTCCTTGTTTGTCAGCGAAGTAGATCGCGCCATTACATTTGGGGCCATTTACGACAACAGCTCTAGCGATTCCCTTGGTTCTATCGACGGCATTGTCAATTACACCCCAGAATACATTAACGCCAATGATGATGATCCTGATCTGCTGTCTTCAGAAACAGTTGAAGGGGAATTTGTTGAATCGTTTGATGATGAAGCTGATACGGAATTTATCCAAATAGAAGCGGTATATGACCTTTCGGGAGATAAAAAGCTTACGGGGGATCTAGCCACTTGTTTTGGTCAAGATGGGCCGGATAAACGAGATATAGCGTATCAATACAGTTCTGAAGAAGATTCGACACCGATTAAAAGTGCCGTTTCGACAGAAAATTCAGTCCCGTTGCTGCTCATTTGGTTGATCTTGGGTACTATGACATTTTCATTACTCATCCTACGTAGAAAATTCAACCAATCCGCTTTATAATAGGGTAGAAACATGCAACCGAGTGTTGTCGGTTGCGTATGGCCTAGTAACCTCACCACTAAAATTAGAATTAAAAAATTAAACTTGTCAGCTTTTTTGACAAGAAACGATGCAAGGGGTTTTTGATGGAATGAAATCAAAAACCCCTTTCATGTTGTCTGAATGAAGCAACATAAAACATTATGCTACAAAAACGAAACGAACTAAGAAATATCGCGATTATTGCCCATGTTGATCACGGCAAAACCACCTTGCTAGATGGGATGTTGGCCCAAGCTCGGGTTTTCCGAGAGAACCAAAAGGTGCAAGAACGTGTGATGGATTCAAATGATCTAGAACGCGAGCGCGGTATTACGATCTTGTCGAAAAATACGGCCGTAAAGATCAAAGACCCTGACACCGGCGAAGAAATCAAAATTAATATTGTGGACACACCGGGCCATGCTGACTTTGGTGGCGAGGTTGAGCGGGTTTTAAACATGGTGGATGGGGTGCTTCTTTTGGTAGATGCGGCCGAAGGGCCAAAACCACAAACCCGTTTTGTACTCAAAAAAGCGCTTGAATTAGGACACCGGGTCATCGTTGTTATCAACAAAATCGACCGCCGAGATGCTGACCCAGATCGTGTTCTTGATGAAACATTTGATTTGTTTATCGAGCTTGGTGCCTCTGACGAACAGGCTGATTTCCCTGTAGTTTATGCGATCGGTTTAACCGCAAAAGCCGGACTAACCACCGATCTAGAAGACAACCTGCAGCCACTGTTCAACACAATCCTAAAAGAGATTCCAGCCCCGGAAGTTGATGTAGACGCACCGCTTCAAATGCTGGTTACATCGCTGTTCTACGACCAATTTAAAGGGTTAACCGGCATCGGCCGTATTTTTGCCGGTACGATCCGGAATGAAATGCCGCTGATCCGTATTCAGCGCGACGGAACGCAAACCAAAGAAAAAACCCGCTACTTGAGCATGTTTGACGGCTTAGCCCGTGTAGATGCAGAGAGCGGATCGGCCGGAGACATCGTGGCCATCGCCGGGCTAGAAGGCATCTCAATTGGTGACACCTTGGCCGACAAAGACAATCCGGTAGCGTTGCCAACCATCGATGTTGAGGAACCAACTGTCCGCATGACATTTGGCATCAACACGTCACCGTTTGCAGGGCTTGAAGGCAAGTTTGTGACCTCGCGTCAGCTGCGCACCCGCTTGTTTAACGAATTACGTTCAAACGTTGCACTGCGCGTTGAAGAGACCGATAGCCCCGACACATTTGCTGTCAGCGGCCGTGGCGAACTGCATCTTGGCATTTTAATCGAAACAATGCGACGTGAAGGATTTGAACTCGAAGTTTCTCGTCCTGAGGTAATTGTTAAAGAGATTGATGGCAAAATGATGGAGCCTTATGAAGAGGTCTTTATCGAAGTCCCTGGTGATGTTGTAGGAGCGGTCGTCGAAATGTTGGGCAAGCGTAAAGCTGAAATGCAGGGGATGGAAGAGCAATCTGATGGAAATACCCGCATTACCTATATCATTCCAACACGTGGATTGCTCGGTTTCCGACACAACTTTATGACAGCCACCCGTGGTAACGGCATCATCAACAGTGTGTTTTCACACTATGGACCACGCGCAGGTATCATCACCTCTCGCAACAAAGATTCGCTTGTTTCTTATGAGACCGGCACAACCACCCCATTCAGTCTAAAAAGCGCAGAAACTCGCGGCGTTTTATTTGTTGGGCCTGCGATTGAAGTGTATGCGGGCATGGTGATCGGTGAACATCAACGGCCGGGAGACTTAGAAGTCAACGTGACCAAGAAAAAACATCTTGATAACATGCGTACCTCTTTTAAATCGATCGACAATCGTTTAACCCCGCCACGCAGCATGAGTTTAGACGAATGTATCGAATATTTGGCTGACGATGAGTTGCTTGAAGTGACTCCAGAAAATTTGCGCATTCGTAAACGGATGCTCTCTAGAACTGATCGGGCCAAAGCGCTTAAGGCACAGAAAAAAGCAGCTCAAGCCGCTTAAAGCTAAAAACAGTGTCCCAAATAAAAAAGCGATGTTGCTCAGAAAGCGACATCGCTTTTTTTGTTTCTGTTTGGGATAAAAGCTTGAATCCGTTACGAAGCTACCAGATTTACAACCGCTGGGGTACCATCTGCCAATGCCACTAATTGATACACATTTAAAAATCGGCTGGCACCCTGACGAACAGGAGCTGGTCGTATCTGATATGGAAGGGACGCTGTCAGACGGGGTAACTTGGAAGGGGTTAAGAGACTGGCTAAAGGCGAACGGCCGTGGCGCTGATTTCAACCGTTTTTATCTGCCCCGCTTGCCAATGGGGTTGGTTTACAATTTAGGATGGGTTAGCGATCCCCAAGCGTTTCGCGAACGGTGGATTATCGGCATGTATCAGCAATTTGCGGGGTTTACTGTTCCAGAATTCGACAAAGTGGCAGATTGGGTTGTGGAAAACGAACTGTGGCCGAAACGAAATCAAGTCGTTATAGCGGAGCTGGAAGAACATTTGGCGGCCGGCCGACGAGTGATTCTAATCTCCGGCTTGGCGGAACCGATCCTTGCAAAATTTGCCACAAAAATTGATGCGGAAGCGATTGGCACACGACAAGATAAATTTGACGGCCGACTAACAGGAAAGCTGATATTGCCCTTTACAACGGTTCATGAAAAAGTAAATCAGGTACGCCATTTGGTGCCAGAGGGTAAAGTTTTTTCAGCTTATGGTGATTCTGGGGCAGATATCCATATGCTGGGGTTAGCCAAAACCCCGGTTGCAGTAGGGCCAGACAAAGAGCTTGAAGAGCACGCACAAACGGCCGGATGGCGCATTATTCCCCGAAACTAGCCTAATATTTCTGCACGTTTAGCCGCATCCCCGTAGGCAAAAATGCTTTTGAAATTTGCCGAGTAACCCAAGAAATCAAAGCAACGCTGATCCACGTTGAAATGCCATACCAAATCACCACCGGAATCGCATCAACCCGCAGCCACCAAACGTAAGCCATGCTTATCAGGGCGGCAATGCGAGCGGCCTTAACAGCATTCTCTTGCGAAACCCCATTGGGCCAGAAAAATCGAAGCACAAGTGGTGCAAACACACTAACAGCCAAGACAAATCCCAAATGAATCAGGGGCAATCTCCAATTAAAGTTGATCAATCCGAAACGTAGTTGGATAATCGGTTGCACAAGCTGCAGTGGATCATTTGCGTAGCGAAATAGCGTCAACGGCCGGATCAGGCTTGAAATTAAAGTTAATGCGACCCCCAAAAACAGTCCGGCCCATACAGCCCGATTCGCAAGAAATAACCTAGCTTGTGTAAAAAAGTTTGTTTCCATAGCCAATAGACAGGATTTTACCCCCTGATCTTACACACCCTGTGGTAGTTTTTTAGAGGAAAAATGTCAAACCCATTCGAAACCCATCTTGATCAAAACAAGGCAAATTATACCCCCCTGTCTCCCTTATCCTACTTGGCACGCTCAGCTTATGTTTACCCCAACAAAACATCGTTGGTCCATGGTGACAGGCGCTACACATGGAGTCAAACTTTTTCCCGCTGCCGTCAATTGGCATCGGCCTTGTCAAAACAAGGGTTAGGGATTGGTGATACCGTGTCGGTCATGGGGTTCAACACCCCAGAAACGTATGAGGCCCATTTTGGTATCCCGATGATGGGCGGTGTTCTCCACGCGATTAATACCCGACTCGACGCAAAAAATATCGCGTTTATGATGGGCCATGCGGAAACCAAGGTGCTCATCACCGATCGAGTTGCATCTGACACCATCAAAGAGGCACTTGCACTGGCAGAAAAAAAGCCTCTTGTGATCGACATTGATGATCAAACAGTTAGCGGGGGCGAGCTTCTGGGTGAACTCGATTATGAAGCTTTTTTGGCGACTGGGGATCCCGAATTTGACTGGCTGCTCCCGGCCGATGAATGGCAGGCGATATCGTTAAATTACACATCGGGCACAACGGGTAATCCCAAAGGAGTGGTCTATCACCATCGCGGTGCCTACCTTAATGCCACAAGCAATATTGTGGGATGGGAGCTGCCCAAACATCCTGTTTACCTCTGGACTCTGCCGATGTTCCATTGCAACGGCTGGTGTTTCCCGTGGACAATGGCGGCCGTCGGTGGCACGAATGTCTGCCTGCGAGAGGTTCGAGCGGACAAAATCTATGATTTAATCGGGCAAGAAAGGGTAACCCATTTCTGCGGTGCACCCATTGTTTTGCAGCTTCTGGCAACCGCCACGGACGAGTTGAAAGCAAAGAAAAAGCATCTGGTCAAGGCGATGACGGCCGGAGCCCCACCACCGGCCGCCGTTTTAGCCGCCATGGCCGACAGCGGCTTTGATGTAACCCATGTCTATGGCTTAACCGAAACCTATGGTCCTGCGGTTATTTGTGATTGGGACCCAGATTGGAATAACAAAAGCCCGGCCGAGCAGGCTGAAATCAACTCGCGCCAAGGGGTTAAATATCACATGCTCGAAGATTTGATTGTGGCAAATCCTGAAACGCTTGAGCCAGTTCCGGCCGATGGGCAAACAATGGGTGAGGTTTTATTCAGGGGCAATGTGGTGATGAAAGGATATTTGAAGAATCCTTCAGCCAGCGAAGCGGCTTTTGACGGGGGCTGGTTCCGGAGCGGGGACTTGGCCGTCTTGCACCCCAACGGCTACATCGAGCTACGTGACCGCTCAAAAGACATCATTATTTCTGGTGGAGAAAATATTTCGACCATCGAAGTTGAAGGGGCTATCTTCAAACATCCGGCCGTGATGGATGCGGCCGTGGTCGCCATGCCTCACGAAAAATGGGGTGAGACGCCATGTGCATTTGTGTTGCTCAAAGAAGGGGAGCAGGTAAGCGAGGAGGAAATTATCGAGTTTGTACGAAATGAGTTGGCTAGCTTTAAAGCCCCACGCAAGGTTGTTTTTGGCCCTCTACCCAAAACATCAACGGGTAAAACCCAAAAATTTGTTTTGCGCGATGAAGCCAAAAAGATGGCAAATTAGCAGGTGATTTCTCTCTGGGCAAATGTAACGTATTGCTTACCAAAATAAGACGTAAAGGGTCTTGACTCTGCGTTTCTCGATGCTATAATTTTCATCCGTTGCTCAAGAGCAATCTTTCCTCAGTAGCTCAACGGCAGAGCATTCGGCTGTTAACCGAAGGGTTGTTGGTTCGAGTCCAACCTGAGGAGCAAA
>JAHDEN010000299.1 GCA_020628815.1 Chloroflexota bacterium
CGATGTAGTCAAGCTCAACGTTAATGCCGGTTGCGGCACTAAATTCTTCAACCACACTTTGTGCTTTGTTGAAGGTTGATAGGGACGGCCAACTGACCACAATTGTGCTACCATCTAGGCCGTTAGCCTCTGCTACGGCCGCATAGGTCGCCAGGGTTGATGGCCCTTCTGGGGCAGATGCTGGGGCAGAGTCGGTCATCTCACCGTCTGACTCTGTCTCAGCCGTCACTTCAACCTCAACAATTTTTTCTACTTCAACTGTAACTTCAACCTCTTCGACTACAGTTACAGTTTCACCGTCTACAATTCGGGTGACTTCTACCTCTTCAATAACAGTTTCAACAATCACTTCTGGTTCGCTACTGCAAGCGACAGCAAGAAATGTGAGGACTGTGAAAATCATTAAGATTTTCAGTTTAGATTGCACATTCTTCATAAATCCTTCTCCTTTTTTTAGATTAGAATCTTCCAGAAACTAACGTCTGAAAGTAGTGCGATTTTTTGCTTTAGTTTTTAGTGAACAGGTCACAGTTGTCAGTTTTGCTGCGTGTACAAACTGATCACTAAAGTAACGATTTAAACGGCAAGTCTGGCTCGCTCACAAACGCATCTTCAAACCCACGCGGGTAGTTATAGATGATCTTGTCTTTATCGGTTGGGAAGACGTATTTGCCACCCACCTGCCAAATAAACGGCTTAAAACCGTATTGATGACGATCTTTGCGCATCTTCCACAGCACCAAAATCTCATTAGGGTCCGCTTGAAAGTTGGTCCAGATGTCATGGTGTACAGGGATGATCACTTGGGTGTTCAAACACTCCGCCATTTTGAGCAGGTCAATCGAGGTCATCTTGTCAGTCATACCCCGTGGGTTGTCTCCAAATGAGCCTAGAGCCACATCGATTTTGTGCTTATTCCCATGATCCGCATACCAGTTTGAATAGTGCGAGTCTCCGCTGTGGTACAGGTTTCCACCCGGGGTTTTGATCAGATAGTTAACCGCTTTTGTCCCCATATCCTGAACTGGTTGATCTTTTAGAACGATGTCAGGATTATTGGGTGGGGCGGTTACTAATTCAGTCCGGTCAAACGAATCGAGAACGACAAGTTCAATATCCCCAATTTGTAAAACATCACCTGGTTTCACAACCTTGCAACGCTCGGCCGGTACTCCCCAGCTTGTCCACAAATCAACACACGTTTGCGGCCCGATAAATGGCACGGTATCGGGACAGTTTTGCATCACGGCCGCCGCTACATGTGGATCGATGTGATCCCCATGATCATGTGTCGCCAGCAATGCGTCCAACTGTTTAATGTGGAACGGATCTAAAACGCAGACTGAATTTCGCAGGTTAGGCTGTAGTTTCTTAACCCCAATCGCTCGCATGTGCTGATGCTTGTCCCGCATCCAAGGGTTTTTCTTCGTACGCTTGCCGCTTTTTACCCACAGGTCAAAGCAAAGATTGGTGTTGCCTTCGGTTTTAACCCAGATGCCGGTGCAGCCCAGCCACCACATAGCAAATGTTCCTGGCTCAACCACTTCTTCTTCTATCTCTTCATTTAGCCAAGTTCCCCATAGTGGAAATTGAGAAAGAATCCAAGATTCTCTAGTAATTTCATTGATGTTCATAAACGAATAATTTTCAGCCACTTTGCTACAAAACTTAAGCGCTTGAAATCTCCTATTTGTGCTTGCACACATTTTCTCATTGTGAAATAATGTGCGCAGAAATTAACAAAGTTCACAGAAATGGTCAATATTAATTGGTAACTTTGAACAAATGTGCACGAAAACAGCCTTTATATGCTCATGTTGTGAGAATATGTTCGGCCGTTGCACAAAAAAATTGGAGATGAGTTTTTATGCGAAGTCATGAAGATATGTTGGTACAGGTCGCACGCCTTTATTATGAAGAGCAGTTGACCCAGGCCGATATCGGCCGGCGAATGAATACAAGCCGGTCAACTGTTTCACGGATGCTAAAAGAATGCCGAGATCTGGGTGTGGTCCGGATAAACATTAACTATCCTTGGAAGCGGATACATAAACTAGAACAGCAGCTGTGTGACCTGTTTGAGCTACGTGAGTGCCGCGTGCTTGAAAGCAAAGAACGGCCGATGGAACAAACAATGCAGGGGATGGGGCTTTTTGCGGCCGACTTTCTCGACAATTTTTTACAAGATGGGATGACACTGGGTGTTTCATACGGCCGTTCCATTGCGGCCGTTATCGAGCAGCTCTCTCCATCGCGCCATATCGATTTAACCGTGGTGCAGGTGCTGGGGGCGCTTGGTTCCGGCAATCCGCTCATCGAAGGGACCGACTTAGTGCGCTCTATCGCATCTTTGTACGCGGCTAACTATCACTACCTGTATACGCCGCTATTGGTAGAGTCAAACCACACCCGCGATTTGTTGATCCAAGAGCCAAACATTCGTGAAACGCTACAGCGGGGCAAAAATGCAGACGCCATCATTTTGGGGATTGGGGCTCACGATAACGAAGATTCTGGGCTGATCTGGACCGGCTACATGGGGAGAAAAGAGTTCGCCTTTCTCAAGAGCCGAGGTGCCGTAGGCCATATGGCGGCCCAACATTACGACATCGATGGGAATGTGCTGGATATCGGCCTCAATAAACGAGTCATCAGCATCGGTTTGGAATCCCTAAAGCAAATCGAGACTGTCATCGCCATTGCGGGATCAGCTGAAAAAGCACAAGCGATTCTCGGTGCGCTACGCGGCAAATATATCGACGTTTTGATTACCGATGACATCGCAGCCAAACAGATTCTGCAAGGTCAAATAGCGCGAAACAGCTAATCTCATGAACCCAGATTTACCCAATATTTTAATTATTTATCCAGACCAAATGCGAGCCGATGTGATGTCCTGCGCCGGAAACCCGGTTATCAAAACACCATTTCTTGATCAATTGGCGAATGAGGGGGTTCACTTTACCAATGCTTATTCGTCTTATCCGCTCTGCTGCCCATTTCGTGCATCGCTGATGACCGGCAAATACGCCCAATCTCACGGCATGCTGCAAAACCACTTTGCGATTGATACCAATCAGCAATTTTTAGCCAACCTGCTCAAAGGGGCAGGGTATCAGACCGGGTATGTGGGCAAATGGCATTTGGCCGGTGGTCCCAAACCGGGGTTTGTGCTGCCGGGTGATGACCGTTTGGGGTTCGATGATTTTGTGGGCTTTAATCGGGGGCATCGCTACTTTGACTCGATCTTTTACCGAGAGACCGACCAGCCGTACACGAGCAAGCGGTATGAACCCGATTTTCAGACGGATCACATGATCGAATATATCGAGCGAGCGGTAGGAAATGGAAGCAACAAGCCGTTCTTCGGTTTTGTTGGGTACGGCCCTCCCCATCACCCCAACACGATGCCCAAGCATTGGCGCGAGATGTATGACCCGGCCGACATTCCGCTACCGCCCGGCGTGCCTGATCCTGAACTACAGATAAAGACCCAGCAACAACGCTGGGAGATTGATTGCGAAGGAAATGAAAAAGCACGCTTACGCAGCCGCTGCGCTTACGGGGCCAAAAAGCCAGGCGAGGCGGAAACAGAGGCAGAGGTCCGTCAGTTTATCGCTGAATATTACGGGATGGTGAGCAATATCGACCACAATATCGGCCGGATACTGAACTGCTTGCAGCGGCTGGGGCAAACTGAAAACACGCTGGTTATTTTCCTAAGCGATCATGGAGATATGTTGGGGCAGCACGGCTATTATTGCGGCTACAAACCGACCGGCCATAAATCCTCAATGCAGGTGCCGTTTATCGTTCGGTATCCGGCCCGATTTGCGCCAGGCAAAAAGGTAGACGGGTTGATCGATGTTGCGGTTGATACGATGCCCACCCTGCTTGAACTGTGCGGCGTAGAGATTCCAGCAGAGGTGCAGGGGGTTAGCTATTTGCCCTTGCTGCAAGGGACAGCGGATGAGACCCGTGATCATGTGATGTATCAAACATTCAAAATGGTGGATGGGGTGAAAGGGGAATTTACCCCTGTGCCAGAACGGGGGATTCGCACCAAAGATTGGATGTACGTGCGCCAGCCATCCCGCCGAAAATTGCTGTTTGATGAAAACAAAGACCCGGACGAGCTGAATAACCTGGTTGATGAAACCGATTTTGGGTCGCTGATGGATCAATTAGACGGCCGAATCGAAACCTTTATGACCGCTACCGGGGATGATTGGAACATGCACATGAACTTCCCTCCAGAAGGGTTTTTGACCCATGAAGACGCCAAACGATATATGGATGAAGAGCTAGTTCCTAGCGCCATTGTTGTTAATTAGCTCGTGGTGCGTATCGCGTAGGGTTTGCTACGTCATTGTCAAGGCTTGAATCTTGTAAGCTATATTCAGGACCAGACACATACGCACCACATAATACAAAAAATGACCCAACCCAACGTTTTACTTATTGTGACCGACCACTGGTTCGCATCCTTATTGGGGTGTGCGGGCCACCCAAGCGTACAGACCCCCGTTTTAGATCAGCTTGCGAGGAACGGCGTTCGTTTTACCAATGCGTATGCGGCCCACCCCGTTTGTTTGCCTTCACGTCGTTCGTTGATGACCGGCACCACGGCCAAAACCCACGGAGACCGGACCTTCAAGCCGCTCCAACCGATGCCGGAAGGAATACTGACTTTGGCCGAGACGTTTAGCAAAGCGGGCTATCAGACTCAGGCGGTTGGCAAGATCCATGTACATCCACAGCGGGATCGGATCGGATTTGATGATGTATTGCTTGATGATGAAGGGCGGACCCATTACACCAGCTTTGCCGATGATTACGAGCTGTTTTTGGGGGATATGGGAT